>JADLDG010000136.1 GCA_020846775.1 Nitrospirota bacterium | reverse complement strand
TGTTGATAGTCAACACATTTGACCCCCTATGTGCAAATAAAATTGACCCCCCTAATTGGCCCTCTTTAGTTTGTCTTTAAGTCTGTAACTACCGCCATTAATGTAGAATATTCTCGCATGGTGTACAAGCCGGTCTATTATAGCAGCTGCTACGACATTGTCCTCAAAGAATTTGCCCCATTCATCAAAGTTGTAATTGCTGGTAAGGATTATAGAGCCCTTCTCATAGCGCATGGATATAAGCTGGAACAAGAGATTTGCCTGCTCCCTTGTTATAGGCATATAGCCAAGCTCATCTATTACTAAAAGAGGTAGTCTTGAATATGACATAAGCAGGCCTACTAAGCTTCCATCCTTCTGAGCAAGCATCAATTCCTCTATAAGGCTCTGTGCTGTCTGAAATAACACCCGATACTTTCCCATACAGGCCTTTATCCCAAGCCCTATGGATAGATGCGTTTTCCCGACACCGGGTGGGCCAAGGAAAATAACATTACCTTTCTGCTCTATAAAGTCCAGACTACAGAGTTTTATCACCTCTCTGTCATTGAGACTTGGCTGAAATGAGAAGTCAAACTCCTCTATGGTCTTAATATATGGAAACTTCGCCTTTGCTATCCTGGCTCGTATTGAACCCTCTGTTTTTCTGGATACCTCCTCTTCAAGCAGTAATGCCAGATACTCCTCGTACTGTAGCTTGCTTGCCGCAGCCCTATCTCCCAATTCCTTATATACACCAAGCATGCCTCGAAGCTTTAGTGCCCTCATATGCCCCTCTATCTGTGTGCTTAGCTCAGTCATTGCTCCACCTCCACCCGATACACGTCGAGGTTTCTATTTATGATGTCAGCATGAGCAATAGGATGGCTAATAAGAGAAGGGTTTACCGGAGGCTCTATCATCTTCTTTTTGCCAAGCAGCCTGCCAATGCTGTTTTTGTGATAAGACCCCATGCCGATACATTCCGCTATCACAGAGGATACATCCTCAACAGGAAAGACATTGGTGTATTTTATGATCTCTGTAAGGTGCCAGTAGAGATTAGGGCCGCACTTCTCTCGCAGCCCTTCTACATAGACCCTGCCATTATCGTTAAATGTATCTACAAATCTCCTGACCACATCAGAACGAACTGCATCCCTTTTTCCCATATATTGTTTGTTTATCTCCTCATGTTCCGGATGCAGGGGCCGTATACCTTTATCAAATAGTCTCACCTCATGCCTGGCTACCATCACACCCTTATCATCATAAACACGCAGAAGTCTTCCGAATACAGGCTCTACCCAGACAGTCCTGAGAACAAAACGCATCGGTACCGGGTATAGACTCCCATCCCACGATATATAACCGTCATTGCTGGCAGTGGCAACAGGTCTATCATATAAACTGGTGGGCTCTACAGAGGGGATCTCCCTTAAGTTTGCCTTCTCTACCAGGAATCTTTCATCTGGAGGCTCTTTCAGTGTGCTGTGGGGCCTTCGATTATACTCAGTCATAAACTCTGTCACCTTTAAATCAAACTCACCAAGCTCTTGCAACTCAAGTCCTCTCAACAGATGTTCCTGGGCATAATAAAACGGCCGTTCTGCCTTTCCCTTTGTCCGGGCACGGTAGTTCTTGCAGGCGAATGGCTCTATACCATAGAACCCACAGAATCTTAAAAACTCATCATTAAACCGCACAATCCCATCTCTGTCATGGCTGATGACCATCTGTTTCGGGTTATCAATCACAAGCTCCGCTGCTACACCACCAAAAAACTCTATCGCCGCCACTATCGCCCTTATTACATCACGGGTTGTTATACTTAGAGAATATGTATAATATTTCTTACGGCTGTAAGAAAGCACTACTTCATGAAGATAAATCCTCAGTTTCTTACCACATACCGGCAGATCCCACTCTTTCCAGTCATACTGCATCTGCTTGCCAGGAGGCGTCTCTACCCGTGTTGTCAGCTTACTGTTTATATCCTTCTCTCTTCTTGACTCATAAATATAGCGATGTACTGTGGAGAGCGAACCTTGATAACCTTTCTTTGACAGCTCAGAGAATATCCTCGTCCCGATATATTCCTTTGAGAGCATCTTCTCAATATCTCCTTTATACCCATCAAGCATCTTCTCATATTCGCGAGCTTTGAACTCTGGAGGTTCTGTACTCCTTAAGTACCTCCTGACGGTATTCTTTGATACCCCTATCTGCTTTGCAATACTCTTAATACCCCTCCCAGCTGCACTTAATGCCTTTACCTGCTGCCACTTATACATACTTATCATCCCCTTTCCCTCCCTCCTTTATTGGAGAGAGATTATACTCACAAGGGGGTCAGTTTTAAATGACGATAGGGGGTCAATTCTATTTTACGATCTACA
>JADLDG010000135.1 GCA_020846775.1 Nitrospirota bacterium | reverse complement strand
CCTCAAAGTCAATTAATTTTCCATAGTCCCGGGCACTTTAAATTCCATAGCTGAAAATCAGCAATCTTTATCAGTACCTCATTATTATTAAACTATCTTTTCTGCGCTTTCACAGATTAAAACGGCTTTCATATTTGCCCTATAACCGTTCTTTCTGAGGTATCCTATACATGAGGATACCCCTTTAAACTTCTCCCTTCGCCTCTTGTGAACTTTTATCTTCACCTCCCTTCTTCTTAATATCTTTCCTCCTGTAGCTTGGACCATTAATCTTTATAACAGTACCGTGATGTACAACCCTGTCTATTATTGCCGAGGAGAGCACACTATCAGAAAATATCTCACCCCACTGCTCAAAACTCTTGTTTGTCGTAATAATCACAGACCCCTTCTCATACCTTCGGGAAATTACCTCAAAGAAATCATCTGCACTGTAGTTTGGCAGCTTCTTAAATCCCAACTCATCCAGGATCAATAAATCAGCATCCATATAGTAGCGAAGCTTCTGATAATAACTGTTGTCAGCCTTTGAGATATGCAGGCACTGAAGCATCTCTCCCACAGACGTAAACAGCACCTTGTGACCCTTTAGTAATGCCTTTATCCCTATACCAACTGACAAATGAGTCTTTCCTGTCCCGGGATTTCCTATAAACACCGCATTACTCTTTGCAGAGAGAAACTGACATGTGGCAAGATCGGAAATAACCTTCCTGTCTATCGAGGGTTGAAAACTATAGTCAAAATCCTCAAGTGTCTTGTATACAGGAATCTTTGACTTCTGATATCTCTTCTTGAAACCGTTATCCCGCCGGTTGTTTGCCTCATCTTCCAACAACAGCTCCAATAACTCCACATATGATATATTCTTTGTCTTTGCGTATGAGACACGTTCCTCTATAGAATTATATATTCCTGAGAGTTTAAACTCCCTTAATCTTGATTTAAGCAGATTCATCTTATGCCTCCTCCCTTGTCCCGAAATCCACGGGAAGCTTATATGAGCCACTCTCACATATCCTCTTTACAGTCTGATACTGATATGCGCCATACACTAAGGCCCGCTTGCAGGAAAGCTCCACAACATCCCGTGGGTAGGTCTTTGTCAAAGATAGTATCCCGGAGACAGGTGGCCCCCAGTTCCTCGTGTTCTCTCTCAATATTACAAAAAACATTTGCTCAGCAAATGGCCCTATCTCCAACATCTTTACCTGATACTTCTCCTGATGCTCTGTCTCGGAATATTGCTTATGGCGTGGGTAATGTGAAGGATCCGTGCTAAACTGACCCTTACCTTCTATCACCGTATGCAAGACAATCTGCCGCTCCTCGTAAAAGATACGCAGAAGATTATCCGACACCTCTATGTCCACCTCTTTTCCCACATACTCAAAGGGCACTGAATAGTAATTGTAATCTACATATATATGACAGTCATGGTATACAACACGGCTGCCGGGCTTTGGTAATTGATACCTGTTCTCTGGCAGCGGCAGAAGTTTTGCCTTCTCTTCTGATGAAAAAACATCCAGAGGCACCTTCCTCGTAGTCCCGTGAATGCGCCTGTTGGCAGCCTCTAACCATTCCTCAAGCCTCCTGTCACAATCAGCACTGTCCTTAAAATCCCTACCCTTAAAGAAGTTTCCCTTAACGTACTTTATGCCGGATTCAACTTTCCCTTTATCATTAGGATGATATATCCGGCATGGCAGCGGCTTAAACCCATAATAATCTGCAAAATACTTATACATCCTCTGGTACACAGGCTCATAGAAGTTTGCCTCAAGTATTGCTGCCTTGAGGTTATCTATCTTTACTACCTCAGGCACCCCTCCAAAATACTCAAAGGCATTAATGTGGCAGGTAATGAATGTCTCAACCCTCTGGTCATATACACGCTCGTAGTAGTCATAACGGCTGTGGCTTAAGCGCATGTTAAATACCCAGGTCTTTCTGCTCTTGCCTTCACTGTCACGAATCCTGCCAACATATCCAAAGTCTACCTGAACCTCATGGCCGGCAAGCGTATGAACCCTCACAAAGATATTCTCTTTCCGCCGGATATTCTTTATGAATTTCTTTATCGTTGAGTAGGAACCCGCAAATCCTTCCCGAACTAATTCTTCATGGATCCTCACCCCGCTGAGTTCTGCCTCAAGCATCTCTATAATCTTCTCCTTGAAGTTATCCACAATGCTATCCCGCTTCTTTATCTCAGGTTCGGTCTTGCCGGCTTCAATGTTCTTTATAACACTCTGTACTGTTTTCCAGTCATGTCCAGTCAGTTTCGCTATCTCACTCTTATTCTTACCAAGTGTCCATAACGTCTTTATGGTCGTATACATCGCCACTCCTATCATCCTGTCCCCTCCTTGTCTCATTCAAGGAGGAATCCTACAGGATCTGTATCAAATCACTACCTGATATATACTGACTTTCACTATGGAATTTTCATTGCCCTGGGGTATGGAATTTACTTTACCTTTGAGG
>JADLDG010000134.1 GCA_020846775.1 Nitrospirota bacterium | reverse complement strand
TGTAGAGTTCGTCGCGACTCACGGGCGCTCTCTGCGAGCGAGCACGCTTGGCTCCCGTGAATGGCGCCGGAGCGCGGTGACTGTGCTCGGCGCCGCCCTCCTTTGCCGCGTAGTAGACGCCCTGAATGGTCGTATCGGCGGCGGCTCGGCCGACCGCGACCGCGGCCTTGCCGACCATCTTCGCGCCTTCGACCGCGGCGGCTACGGCGACTCCGGCAACGACACTAGCACCTGCGGTAACGGGAGCGGCCACCGCACCGGCGGCGACCGCGCCACCGCTCGCTCCGCCAGCAGCACCTCCGGCAGCACCTCCGGCGGCGCCGGTCGTCGCGCCCGCACCGGCTCCCGCAGAGGCCGGCAAGGGCGCTGTTCCCGACGGCGGCGCGCCCGCCGACGCCTCGGCGCCGAGCTCGGGACCGCCAGGTCCTGCGGTTGGAAGCCCGCCTCCAGGGTCGGCCCCTCCCTGCATGGAGTCGGCGCCCGACTTCTGCCCGGCCTTCAGCAGACCGCCCGCGCCGCCGGCGGCAGCGCCGGCGAGTCCAGCGACTTGAGAGGCGGCGGCCATCGCCATCGTCATCGCGAACCCGCTGATCATTCCGTCGAGGCCGATGCCGGAGAGAAACTTGGCCGTGAAGACAGGCGTCATCAAGATCATCAGCGCCACGAGAAAGCACACGACCGCCTGCTTGAAGAGGCCGTCGGCGTCAGTGCCCTGTGCGAAGTTCTTGAGCGCTGCGTTGATGACGAGAAAGCACAGGCTGAGCGCGATAGGCCAGCACGCGATGTTGATGACGCTCATCACGTAGCCGCGTGCGATTTTCACGCCTTGATCGCCGAGGACGGCGAGTACGACAGCGAGCGGCCCGAAGATCATGAGGATGGCCCAGGTCAGGTGCATGATGGCGTAGATAAGCTGGTAGAGACCGGTGGCAAGCCACCAGGAGAGAAACAGCAGGACGGCGCTGAGTCCATTCGACAGCATGTCGAGGATGGAGCCGTCCTGGAGCATCTTCTCGAGCCCGTCCGAGAGGTTCGTGTACATCTCCTCGCTTGCGAGTGCCGTCCCGCCGTCTTGCGCGAGCGTGCCGAAGCCGGAGTCGATCGCGTAGGCGATCGCGTCGCAGATGATCTGCAGCTTCTCCATGCCCCACGGCAGCGCGAGCAGCCCGATGAAGGAGATGGCGGAGCGCACGCAGATCTGCGCCGGATTGACCCAGTTGCCGAGCGCGATGCCGAAGTACCAGCCTACGCAGGCCAGGAGAAAGAGGACCGCCATGCACTTGCGCGCGACGTCGGCGACGCGCTCCTGCATCTGCTTTGCGGCGTCTTTGAGGTACGGGAGATTGTCGAGAATCTGCCCGGGGTTTCCGTCGCCGTTATTGGGCGGGACACTCTGGGCGAGGATCGTGGGAAGGTGAGC
>JADLDG010000133.1 GCA_020846775.1 Nitrospirota bacterium | reverse complement strand
GATTCAACAGTAAATAGCTCAGTGACGTTTGCACCTTTGGGATATGCTTTTGATGTTCTTTGCTGATTGGCTACGATATCGAGATACAGATTTGCTAGGTGAGTGACACTTGATCTAAAGCGTTGAAGATAATCTTTAAGCTTTGGATCATCATTTGATAGACCAGTCACACGTTCAAAAAACCCTTCAGCATCGTCATTTCCAAAATAAAAATCAAAGCTATAAAAGAATTGATCGGCAAGCTGCGGACTGCCAGGATTGTTTTTGAGTTCGCCACCTGGTGTATAAGACGTTGTGTAAGCTTCTTTTAGGCTTTTAAACATTTGTGCTTTTAGTGCTTTAATTGATGGGTTTTCACGCGGGTTAGAAACTTTTAGCGATTCAATATCAGCAGATGAAAAGTTTTTTGGAAACTTATATCCTTTTTTCTCGCAATAATCTTTTGCGATATTAAAGTGAATTTTTCTCACATGAAATGGGATATAAACTTTTTTCATTTGGAATTGCCTTTTTTGTTTATACCTTCAACCATGTAGCCCGCTGCTTTACGCGCTAGCTTATGGTATTTTGGATTGTTCTTTAGCCCTGGCATCAAGGTATCAACGATCTTGTCTGAATCGATGTTAAACTTCCAGCCTTCTTTATTACCGCTAAGTCCGCCTTCTTTTTTGGCTTTTTGAAGTAGAAAATAAAGAAGACCTGCAAAGGCAGCAAGTCTTACAATCTTATTTACCGACACGTTTGAGCTTAGACGCTGCGTACTAGCATCCCCATCGACCATAGTCTGCTCCGCTGACTGCTACTGGTTTTTCTTGGGATTTTTTAAAAGCAAGGTATGCAGCTCCACCAAGAGCGATATATTTGAGATTGCTTGACAATAATTTTAGTGCGAGATAAGCACCACCAGCTATTAATAGTGGTTTTTTCATACTCTCGAAATTTAGACTAGACGCTGGTTTTGCGCTGACATCATTAACGCCTGCTTGATCTTCAACGGTTTTTAAACCAAG
>JADLDG010000132.1 GCA_020846775.1 Nitrospirota bacterium | reverse complement strand
GGTTCGTCGCCGCGGGCGGTGGCGCCGAGCTCGCTCCCCGCATTCCCCCGAGATCCCGGCCGACGTGGTACCGTCGTGGACGGGGTCGTCGATCGCATGCGAGCCGAAAGGACGGAGACCGCGCGGAGCCGCCCGGACCGACCGCCGCGGCGATCGTTGGCAGCGCTCGGCATCGTCCTCGCGGTCGGTGCACTGGAAGCGCCAGCGAAGGCAAGTCCCCAGTCGTGCTCAACCATGGTCGTCTCCTACGACGACGCAGGCGTGCAGGCGGCGTGGCCATCGAGAACCGGATATCGCAACTGCCTTTCGACGGACGGTCGACTCATCGCGTTTTCGAGTCAGTGGTCACTGATGGCTGCCGACGGGGACACGATCTCCGACGTGTATGTCCGCGATCGGGCAGTCCAAACACTCGAACTCGTCAGCGTGTCGTCGAGCGCCATCAAAGGTAACGCCGCGAGCACCTGCGGGGACATCACTCCAGACGGGCGATACGTTTCCTTCTCATCGGATGCGTTCAACCTGGTCACGCCCGACACGAACGGCGCTCCGGACGTGTTCGTGCGCGATCGCATCACCGGACAAACCCGGCGCGTGAGTGTCGGTGACGTTGGGCAACAGGGCAGTGCGGGCGGTGGCTCGTTTGGCGGTTCGATGTCTGCCGATGGCCGGTTTGTGGTCTTCTGGAGCTTTGCCACGAACCTCACGCCCGGCGACACGAACAACACATCCGATGTCTTCCTGTACGATCAGACACTCGGCACAGCTGTATGTCTCAGCGCGGGTCTTGGCAGTGGTACAGGGAATGCAATATCTGGCGATCCAGTTATTTCGGCTGACGGGCGGTGTGTCGCGTTTGGTAGCAGCGCTTCTAACTTGGTGGTAGGCGACGCCAATGGATTCAGCGATGGGTTCGTCTACGACCGGCTGAGTGGATCGCTGTCGATTCTCACCCTTACCAACGGTGGAGGATCTTCAAATTCGCACAGCGGCGTCGATTGCATTTCAGCGGATGGTCGGTTCGTTGGTTTTGTTAGCGGTGCCACAAACCTCGTGACGGGCGACACGAACAATAGACCGGACGTATTCGTCCGCGATCGGACCCTTGGCACCACGAGCCGAGTGAGTGTCAGCTCGAGCGGGGTTCAAGGCGATCTGGAGTCCAGCCGTGCGCGCATCTCAGCCAACGGCCGCTTTATCGCTTTCGAAAGTGCTGCGAAGAACTTCTTCGTCGGCGACGGCAATGGATGGGACATCTTCATCCACGACGCCTGGCTCCACACCACCACGCTCGTCAGCCAAAGCACCACTGGCGTGCACGCGAACAATCAGTGCCTGCGCCCGTCGATCTCGCCCGACGGGACGTGCGTCGCCTTCGACAGCGATGCGAACAACCTGATCCAGGGCGGCGACACGAACAGCTTCACGACCGACGTGATGGTCCGCGAGTGCCCGCCCGCGGGCGCGTTCACCTACTGCGTGCCGAAGACGAGCTCGATCGGATGTATCCCGGCCATCAACGGCGCCGGCACGGCGAGTTCGAGCTCCGCGCTCCCCTTCGACGTCCACGCCAACGGTGTGATCAATCGCAAGAACGGGCTCCTGACCTACAGCGTCTCCGGCCAAACGCTGGTCCCCTTCGGCGGCGGAGCCCTGTGCGTGGCGCCGCCGTTGAAGCGATCGCCGCTGCTCGCGTCGGGCGGCTCGCTGCCGCCGGCTTGGGATTGCAGCGGGAGCTTCCACTTCGACTTCAACGCGCACATCCAGAGCGGCGTCGATCCCGCGCTCGTGCAGGGT
>JADLDG010000131.1 GCA_020846775.1 Nitrospirota bacterium | reverse complement strand
CCTGTACCGTGCAGCGCATCCATTCCAGTTCGACCTTCTCGCAACCCTTCTTGGCGAGAGCGGCACGTACCTCATGATCAGTGAACGTCGTGCCGTCGTTGCGCTCGGCGACCTCGTCCAGTTCAACTTTGTAATTCTTGATGTTTGCGGTCTTGAGTTGCTCGGCGACGCGCTGCTTCACGTCGCGCGTGGTCTGGCCCACCTTGAGCAGGCCCGCGTGCGCCTTGTCGTGAATCGAGTAGGCGTAGATGCGCGGACGCGCCTCCGGCTTCGGCGCAAGGATTTCCTCGATGGTCTTATTCATCGCTCTCGTCCATCGGGCGAATCATCGCGTTGATGAACGCAATTTCATTCTTTGCGATACAGTACTTTTTGTAGAGCATCTTGTCAGTCCACTGACGGTCCATCGGAAGGTCAGGTACGAAAGAGAACCTTTCGCTGAAGAGGTCCTGTGTATTCTTTCGGAGCGAAATGAGAAATCGAACAAGTCGCGTTCTAAGATAGGCTGCAAACAGTTTGGCTTTCTTCTTTGAGTTGAAGCGGTTGATTACGAGATACGTCTCTGTGCAGGCGGTTCCCGGCTCAAGGATGATAGGGTCGCTTGTGATCCAGTAAGGGAACGATCCGCGTTCGCCGTACGCGCGACCTAAAATGACCTTCCACTGGTCAATCCAATCATCATTCCTTGGCACATCCGAGCGCTCAATGAACGTAAAGCCTTCAGAAGTCCAGAGTTTGATTGGTTTCTTGAGTCCTCTTGGATTCTCCTTACCGCGAAATGCTGTCCGGAGACTGAAGGGCTGTATTGGTGATACATGTGCCCCGAGGTTCTGTTTCTTGACCCCTTCCGGCCACACCTTTTCTAAAATTGATACGCCGGTGTTGTAGCGCACAAAGATGTCATAGGCGTTTAGATGTCGAATCGCAGGTTCTGGTGGCACCCCGGGAGCGATGGTCTGGACCTTGCTCGGACCTTTATGCGAGCGGTCCCAAAGGAAGTAAGAAACCCCGCCCGCGATATCGATTCCAGGACACACGTCAGCAGCATTGGGAAAGTCCACGAGGACACGGATCTGGTGGCTATTAAGCATCTCGCTTCGATAGTCGTCGAGTCCGCGGCCTCCAGCGAACCATCGCGACGGTGTAACAAATACTGCGTAGCGCGGGTCAAGCGACTTGGCTGCCTGAACAAACTTTTGATAAATGGGCATGGCGAAGCTGCCCACCGCTTCACCGCCACTCTGGCCAAGCTGATACGGCGGATTCCCGATGATGACATCGAATTGCATGTTACCTCCAAAAATCTCGGCAAGCCGAGCCTTGATGTTATTGGTATGAATGAACGCGTAAGCGTGCGACTCTAGTCCTGGGCCACGGTCGTAATCACGGCGATTGGCCCCACAGAATTTGCACTTGTCGCCATCCCAAGTGTGCTTGATGCGCTTGAACCAGATGTTGCCATCGTCGCTGTTTAAGGATTTGGCGATGGAGTGTTTGCCATTTGCGTGCTTCGAGCAATACACGCTGCGGCGTGCGAGCAGGCTGGTGATTTGCGTGATGCCGATGCCGAACACCTGCTTGGTCAGGATGTGATTCACGCGCCTTTCCAGGTTCGGGATCTCCTGCTGCAACCCCTTGGTGAGGCGGCTGGTGATCTCGCGCAGGAATACGCCGGACTTCGTGCAGGGGTCGAGGAACTTCACCGTCTTGTCGGCCCAGAGATTCGCGCCATTGTTGTTCGCCGCCCATGCGCCTGCCAGCGTGTCCAGCATCCGATTGGCGAACTCCGGGGGCGTGAACACCTCGTCGTTGGAGAGGTTGGCGATGCAAGTCAACACGTCTGGATTGCGGCCGCGAAGGGCAAAACTGGCTTGTGGAGTCATAGGGCCACCTCAGGCGTGGCAGCAGCAAGTTCGCTCACGGTCATGGGCGGGTAGGTTTTTACCGGTGCGAAAACTTCATGCTTGCCGACGCTGGCGAATAGCATACCTTCCTTGGCCAGATCGGCCATTTGGGAAAGCGCGTCAAACCGAAAGTCGCGTCGCTGAAACTTCCCCTTGCCTAGGTAGCCCCACTCCGCAAAGGTAATGTG
>JADLDG010000130.1 GCA_020846775.1 Nitrospirota bacterium | reverse complement strand
GAGTTTCGTTCGAACTGAAGAGGATCCCCGTCGAGTTGTCTTCCTCGTTGAAGAACGTGTGGGTGTCGATCTTGTCGCGCAGCTTGTTGAACTGGTCGACGAGCGTCTTGACGGCCGACACGATCGACGTATCGGTGCTGGTCACGCTGATCGTCACGGGCGAGGCCGCCGGTTCGCCCAGGGTCAGCGACAGGCCGCCGATCAAGTCGTCGAACGTATTGTCGCTCGACGACGCGACGATGCCGCCGGCGGCCGGCGAGCCGAAGAGCAGCCGCGCGTCCTGCGCGGCGACGATCTCGTCGAGCGCGAAGCCGGCGGCCGTCGTGTCGATGAGCAGACGCCCCGCGCTGCCGCTCTCGCTCGCGGTGAGCGACAGCCGATACGGCGTCGTCCCCGAGCCGTCGTGGAACAAATTGGCCGCCAGCGGCAAGCCCGAGGCATTGAGATTTTCAACAAGGTCTTCCAGCGTGTCCGTTGCGGAAATTTCGATCGCCACGGCGGTCGAGCCGTCGATCACTTGCGTCGGCGCGCCGCCGATGTCGACTACTTCCGCGTCGCCGACGATCCGCAAGTCGCTGGCCGTGTCGTGGCTGCCGTTGGCGACGCGCAACGTCTCGCTGCCGCCGGCGGTGTCGACGAGGCGAATGCCGTCGCCGCGGTCGTTGATGCTCGCCGCGACGCCAATGCCGGCGGAGTTGATCAAGTCGAGCACGTCGCCGATCGTCTCGACGCCGTCGCCCGTCGTATCGATCAAAGCCGTTGCGCCGTCGCTGTCGGTGATGACGAACTTGCCCGCCGTGACTCCGTGGCCGCCGTTGTAGTCGGCGAGCCTGGTTTGGCGGCTGATGAATTGGCGGTGGAGCGAGCCGCTGTCGAATGATGTCTGGGCGGCATTGACGGTGAGTTGCAGCTTGTCGGCGGTATTCGTGGCGTCGCCGTTGGCGACGATCACGTTGCTTGAGCCGCCAGTGGTGTCGTGCAGCACAATGCCGCTGGCCGACTTATTCACCTCCGCACGAATGCCGATGCCCGCGGCGTTGATCGCGCGGATCACT
>JADLDG010000129.1 GCA_020846775.1 Nitrospirota bacterium | reverse complement strand
CTCATTGATAGACTTCTTGAAGAATTAAATCTTGGATCATCTGATCTCGCAGATCCTGAGACTGCCCTTAAACTTGGCAAAATACTGGCGGCCAGATTGATCGGAACGGGCTCCATTTTTTATTTGCCCGATTCAACGATGTTAAGCATGAGGCTTATAGATACCGAAACATCGGCCATCGCGCAGGTGACTACCAAAAAGTTTGAAGACCCTGTATCAGTTGAAAAAGAACTATTTCAGCTCAACAGGGAAATACTTAAAACCATCATATTAAAGTACCCCCTGCGAGGTTATATAGTAAAAGACTCAGGTGATCAATATATTGTAAATCTTGGTTCAAATCAGGGTGTGGTACCTGGTATAAGGTTTGAAGTTATAGAAGATCAGGAACCGGTGAAATATAAGGGGAAGACCCTCAAGGCATCGCCAAGATCGGTGGCTGAAGTTGAGGTTGTCAGCGTAGAGCCTGACATGTGCTTTGTACGTGTGCTTAACCAGGTAAGGAATCTGAAGGCTGATGATAAGGTACAGGAACGGATAATAGAAACTGCCATGTTAAAGTAAGCAGAGGTATCATGACGAAAATTCCATTCAAACTATTACATCCCCCTTTTTTTAAAGGGGTGTTGTATTGCCTGTTTTTAATCATCCCTCTGATGCTGATTTCATGTGTCTCTTCCATAAGAGAATCCAGCGAAGTTACAGTTGCCGTGTGGGACCTGGAGGATTTGAGCCCTTCCACATCAATGCGGCCCGACCTGGGGGAACTTCTCTCAGGCCGGATTATTGAAACGCTGTCTAACAGGGAATATACCGTAATAGAGAGAGCGCGCCTGCTTCATGCCCTCAAGGAGTTGAACCTTGGAACGACCTCGCTCGTTGATGAGGCAACCCGTTTAAAACTGGGGAAGTTGATGGGGGCCAGATATATGGTTTTCGGTGGTTATCTTATTATCGGAGGCCAGATGCGTCTTGACCTTCGTATGGTTGAGGTGGAGACAGGGAAGGTGGTGAGGGCCGTTCAAAAAACTACAGCAGCTGGAGATCTGTCGGGCTGGATTGATGCTGCCCAGAAGGCTGCTGAGGGGTTGTGATGATTTTGTTATAGACAACAATTTCATGGGCCGCGTTCTATCGCTCAATTGGCATGAGCTTAATGCCTTGAATAAGGATAACGATCAATGGGTCTGACAGATTCAGGAAAAAAGTAATAACTCGGCAGAATGCAAGTAAATAATGGGCGCGACCGAAATGAAACATGTCGCCCTTCAACCGGGCGACTCATTGATAATTGTAGATGTGCAGAACGATTTTCTTCCCGGAGGCAGCCTGGCGGTGCCTCATGGAGATGCAGTGGTGCCGGTGCTGAACCGCTATATCACGGCATTCACGGCTCGCGCATTGCCTGTCTACGTCACGCGCGACTGGCATCCGGTGAATCACTGTTCGTTCAAGGCCCAGGGAGGGCCCTGGCCGCCGCATTGCATCGCTGAAACCAGCGGCGCGCAGTTCGCCGGCAACCTGAAATATCCCACAGGCACTATCGTCATTTCCAAGGCAACCGCCCCGGACAAGGACGCCTATTCCGGCTTTGATGGGACCGATCTCGACGCACGCCTGTGTGAGCAAACAATCAAGCGCTTGTTCGTCGGCGGACTTGCCACAGATTATTGCGTGCTGAACACGGTGCGCGATGCGCGCCGTCTTGGCTACGAGGTGTACCTGCTCGCCGATGCCATCCGCGCCGTCAACGTGAAGCCGGATGACGGCCGCCAAGCCGAGGAGGAGATGGATCGGCTCGGCGCGAAACCTGTTACCCTGGATGTTCTCGATACATGATAGATTCCGTCAAAAGCCCTCTGCTTACCGACCTGTATCAGCTCTCCATGCTGCAGGCATACTTCGCGACAGAGATGAATGATATCGCGGTCTTCGAATTTTTTGTGCGGGGGTTGCCTAAGAACCGCGGTTTCCTGATGGCGGCCGGGCTCGAGCAGGTATTGAAATTCCTCGAAAACCTGCATTTCACCGGGGAAGAACTCGACTGGGTCCGCCGCAGCGGGCTTTTCAGCGGGGATCTTCCCGATCAGCTTGCCAGGCTGCGTTTTACCGGCGATGTGCATGCCATGCCGGAAGGGACGTTGTTTTTTGCTGATGAACCGATTCTGCGCGTGACGGCACCGATCCCGCAGGCACAGCTCGTCGAGAGCCGGATTATCAATTTGCTGCATTTCCAGACGCTGGTGGCCTCGAAAGCCGCGCGCGTGGTACTGACCACTCCCGGCAAACTGCTGGTGGACTTCGGCATGCGGCGCGCCCATGGCGCCGAAGCGGCGTTGTTCGCGGCACGGGCAAGTTATCTCGCCGGGTTCCAGGGCACTTCCAATGTACTCGCCGGCTCCGAGTTCAATATACCGGTGTTTGGCACTATGGCGCATTCCTTTGTCCAGGCGCACGACAATGAAGAACTTGCCTTCGAGCATTTTGCCCGAGCCCTGCCGGAAAACGTGACGCTACTCATCGACACTTACGACACCGAAGCTGCGGCGCGTAAGGTAACAGAACTGGCGCCGCGCCTGAAAAAATCGGGCATTACCGTCAAGGCGGTGCGTATTGACAGCGGCGACCTCGCACTTCACGCACATAAAGTGCGCCGAATTCTGGACGAGGCTGGACTCCCGGAAATTGGCATTTTTTCGAGTGGCAGCCTCGATGAATTCGCGTTGCGGAACTTATTATCGCAAGGCTCACCGATTGACGGTTTCGGCGTCGGCACGGCCATGGATACCTCGGCTGATGCACCGTTTTTAGACTGCGCCTACAAGCTGCAGGAATACGCCGGGCGCGCGCGGCGCAAGCGTTCCGAAGGCAAGGCCACCTGGCCGGGACGCAAGCAGGTTTATCGCACGTATGATGCGAACTGCATAATGACCGGCGATGTGCTTTCGCTGGAAAACGACTCGCTGCCTGGTGAAATGCTGATCCGGCCGGTGATGAAAAACGGAACGCGAGTGCACGAGCCGGAGGCACTCGAGCAGATTCGGCGGCGTGCCGCAGATGAACTCCGGCGCCTGCCTCCCCACCTGCGTCAGCTCAAGGAGGCGCCACCCTACCCGGTTACCATTGCACAGCCGCTGCGTGAGCTGGCGATGGCGGTAGACAGGTTGCACTGACTTTATGACCAATAGTCCCTCAGTCATTCGACATCTCCTCTGACTTTGCTGGAAAAGGTCACCGCCCTCATAGAGAGTGTTATGACATCTGGGCTGTCCCCTGCTTAAAACCGGGTGGTCATGTTGACTTCCAAAGACCTGCCATTGTAATCCCTTTACCAGGGACAGAATATATTACAATATTAGCCGGGTATTTTAATTTCTATTGACAGCCCTCTCTGACCTTTATATTATTATTCGCCTTCAGAGTACCGATGAGGTCTCCTGACGCCTGATTTTGATCGTGCCGGATAAAGTGGTCACCTTAATGAAATGCGGCAGCGTTATTTCCGAATTAAAGCGGGATGTTTATGTGAATGTTCATGCAATGAAAATCTTCTCTTAAGGAGGTGAATAATATAGGATAAAATGAATTTCTCGTGCATTAATATTATGTTTATTTAGATCAATTTGAACAGGAGGCAGGGTCATGAAAAAACTTATTGTATTTGTTATTATTATTATCTCAGGGCTTTTTGTGGCAGGAACAGGTTTTGCCCAGTCTGGCGGGCAGGTCTTCTATAAATATGGGACAGCAAATTTGAAGGATGACAGAGGCGGACAGGCATTCACAGACACCTACGGACTTATGGGGAAAAATGATGATGACAGCGGTAAAGTCATTGGTGCCGGACTGGACATACCGCTGGCAAAGTTGTTTGGCAACACCCTGCTCGGTGAGTTCATGGTGGAGTATGCCAGCTTCTCGGATAAGAATGTCCTTCAAACATCAAGTGTCCTTCGAGAGGAGGCATTGGAGGATGACGGACCGGGCGGAACAGTTGGCTATGCGACCTCCACGGTCAACGTCTCGGAACTGAATGTTGTGTTTGCCCCTAAGTATCGCTTTGAGTTCGGAAAGCTCAGGCCATGGATCATCCCTGCAGGTCTCGCCTTCATGGTGAATTCTCCGGCATCCAATGACACTTCATATCTTGATACAGGGTTTCACT
>JADLDG010000128.1 GCA_020846775.1 Nitrospirota bacterium | reverse complement strand
TTCTACCCTGGAGCCTCTTGAATATGTGATAAAAGACAAGTTTTACAGAATCAACCTTGAAGAGTGGCTGTCAGCACTGCCTCCAGAAAGACTCAAAGAGTTCAAAAACCTTACGGGGAGGGATTATGCACAGAAGTCAGTCCTGACAGCATTGAGACGCTTTGTGAAGGACAATATTGATACAGTAAAATATGCAGAATGGGTTATTGATGTAAGCGAGGAGGTAAGAGGTATATATGATAGCAAATTTAATTCTCCTGAAAACCAGTTGCCTGTGGCTCCATTCATCAGGACTGGAATAAGTCCATATCTTCCTGGTTCCTCGATAAAAGGGGCTGTCAGGACTGCATATCTGAATCTCCTTAAGAGTGGGACACAGTTTCTAAAAGAAAAAAGGAGGGCCGAATTAGTTGAAGGGGAATTATTAAGGGCAATTATCCCTGGAAAAGAAGGAAGCTTTCCAAGATTTACGATAGATAAAGACCCGTTCAGGGCCATTAAAGTGAAAGATACCTTTCTTCCGGCAGGTTCAACATTTTTTGCAGAGGCTATAAATTATAATAAAAAAGATGGTCATTTAAATCCAACATCAATTCAAATATTAACTGAAGTTACTTATGGAAGTCTTCTGAATAAAACAGTATCCTTCGACATGGAAATACAAATTGACAGGAAGGTGATACTCCGTCCGCAGTGTGGCATAGATAGCCTCCACAGAAACATCACCGTACAGGACCTTCTTCATGCTTGTAACAACTTTTACACTAAGGTGCTTACAGAAGAATGTAGTAAATTTCTTACTGGTGTCAGCGGCGGTGAACATATAAGAGCGGTGTATAGCCAGATTTTAGAAAAAGCAAAGGGTGGCTATCTCTTTCGTCTTGGATGGGGAAGCGGGCTGATTTCCATGACCATTTCAGAGGATCTAAGAACTGAAAGAAGATATGGTAAGTCAAAGCACCTTATTGATAAACGTCTACCCATGGGTTTTGTAAAACTTTCATTGTGAGGATCATGTGCTCAAATTTGAACATCTGTTTCATGCGCTGAATCTATACATAGCGACCTTAATAACTTCTCATGATCATCGTATCGTCATTCCTGCGAAGGCAGGAATCCATACAGATACACTGGATTCCCACTTTCGTGGGAATGACAATACATTTGAATAATGCGCAATTATTTATGACGTCATATATAAAAAAAGTCCGTTATCTCCTTGCGGGTGGTATTGCTGTTAATCTTTATGGTATAGAAAGGGCTACTGCTGATATAGACATCATTGTGGATCTTGAAGATGATAACCTTAAGTTCCTTTAATGCTCGAAGACTTTTTGAAAATAGAAAAAAGGGATGAATGGGTAAAGGAAAAGGACATGATGGTCTTCAGCCTCTTTGATCCAAAAGATCCGTTTTTCTTGCTTGATGTATTTGTAGAAATGCCTTTTGATTTTGAACAAGTATACAAAGAAAGAAGGAAGATGAAAGCAGAAAAGATATCTATCTCTGTTATTCCGCTGCAAGCGCTTATAGAAATGAAAGAGAAGGCTAACAGGCCCCAGGATTTAGCGGATACATAAAGAATACGAAAGAGCTATTGAGCAGGGAGGATTACTGAGGGTCAAATATGAAAAGAACATTTTTGAGGAGTTTTCCGTGTAATCGTTGTTTAAACTAATTGGAGGAGTTATACAATAATGATGAAAGAAAGGAATAGACCATGTTGACAGAATATATCCAGAATGCTATTGCAATGGCTGAATATAAAAAAATAGAAGATGGAAGCTGGTTTGCCGAAATTCCAGGTTTTGAAGGGGTTTGGGCTAATGGCGGCTCTGTTGAGGATTGCCGGAGAGAGCTTATAGAGGTCTTGGAGGAATGGCTTTTACTAAAGATACAGGATAAAGATAATATACCCTCTGTAGGTGGGGTCGAGATAAAGATCAAAAAGAGTGCGATTGCATAATTATGCCAAATGCAATATCAAGAAAGGAATTAATAAGAAAATTCAAGGCACTTGGCTACTCAGGCCCATTCTCATGCGCTAAACATCAGTCTATGATAAAGGGAACCAGGAAAATACATATTCCGGGGATATTCATGCAAGCCTCATCAAAGAAATTCTTCGACAGGCTGGTATAAGTAATGATGAATGGGACTGTGCATAGAGAATTATGGATAAACCGTTACTTTATTACAAGACAAAAGAAGAAATAGAGGCATACAGAAAGAAGCCTGTTATAGAAAAGCTGAAATGGCTTGAAGCCCAGATGGAGTTCTTCCACAAGGCGATGCCAAATAAGGCCAAGGAAATTAGGGATAGGTTAAAAAGGGGTGAGTTGTGAACTCCCTCAACAGGCGTTAATGGAGATACTTTATGATAGACGAACCTGGAGTTTCAATAATTGTCGTCAATGAATGATACAACACCGGAGATCGAGGCTCTCTTTAATCAGATGATCATGAAAAAGAGCGGGCAGGAAAGAATGATGATGGGGTTTTCCATGTTTGATATGGCTCGTATGCAGGTTGAGGCAGGTATCAGGGCAAATAATCCCAACTCTA
>JADLDG010000127.1 GCA_020846775.1 Nitrospirota bacterium | reverse complement strand
ACGAAGAATGGATAAAATGGAATCCAATGATTGCCAAAAGCCAGACTCGTTTCATCGTAATAAATATCCCTGTCGATGTCATGTTACCAAGGGATAAACATGACAAGGAGTCTCTAAAGAGAAGAAAACGAAAAAAGATAGGCAATAAAATGGTATATATTATTGCACCTGAGGATTTTGTTCTGCAAAAACTTAAGGTAGGCCGTCCGAGGGATTTTGAGGACGCTGTTACAGTGTTGGAACGGCAATCAGGAAATATAGATATCCCATATCTTAAAAAGTGGGCGAAGCGTCTTCACATCTCTGATGAACTAAACTATATATTAAATCTTTAACAGCACTTATATGCAAATGAAATATGGCGAAGAGAAAGGCGGGACTATTGAAAAGGAATTTAAAAATGAGATATTGTTTGCGTAGCTATGAACTGATAATAGCTTCTTTAAAAGAAAAGTAAAATATTATGCAACAATCGTTATATTTTGCACATATTTTTACTCATCGTTTCCTCAAAGGCACCCCACTGCTCGGCTTCCTCGGTAGCTTCTCCGTCAACTTTGAAATCCCTGACTACTGGGGTATCGGGAAGTCGGTATCAAGGGGGTTCGGAACGGTGAAAAGAGTTGAAAAGTCAGAGTAATATTAATTGCACAGATCTCCAGCATCTTATTAGAGTATAATATTTCAAGGAGGTGAGAATATGGCAAATATAGACGCGGTTGCAAAAGAACTTCACATGAAGCCCAAGGAGCTTTTAACGGAAAGTCTTAAGACCTATCTCGAAAAACGGCTCTCAAAATTGGAAGCAGATATTTTTCTGTTAACGAAAAAGTATGGTGTCAAGGATGTGTTTGAATTGGACTCAAAGGTAAAGGCAGGATTTATCAGAGAATCCGACGCCTATGACGATTATTTTATCTTTGATAACCTTGAGGCTGAACGTGAAAAGATTAAGAAGATTATAGAGGATCTTTAATGGCAGCAATCGAGGATCTCAAGAGAATAGCAGAAATTGAATTTTCAGATATTGTTAAGAGCACTTCTCAAATTGATTTTAAATTAAGAATTATCCTCATCAACAATAGTTTTCTGGATGTCTACTTGTCCCAGAAACTACCTGATAGATTTGGTTATCATTGGGAATGTATGGATGAATCAAAGAATGCTTACCGTTATGATAATTTCCCTGATAAAAACTGGCAGTCGGTATCAACATTTCCATATCATTTTCACAACGGCTCTCAGAGTTCTGTAGAGGCATCGCCATTCCCATTAACGCCAATTGAGGGTTTCCGAGAATTCATGGAGTTTGTAAGACAAAAAATACAATAGTTACGGCTACCGTGGCATCGGAATATCGGTGTCTACGGCAATTATATGCAATTGGTTATAAATACATACGGCTCCTATCTCCAGAAAAACGGGGACTGTTTCAAGGTCAGGAAGGATGACCAGGTTTTTGAGGTCTCCGTTAAAAAGGTCTCCTCTATCATGATTACAACAGCAGCCTACATCACGACGGATGCTATCAAAATGGCTATGGATCATAATATTGATATTATCTTTCTCGATGAGTTTGGGGATCCGTTTGGCAGGGTGTGGCATAGCAAACTTGGGAGCACAACACTGATAAGGAGGAAGCAGCTTGAGATTGCAGGTATAGAAGACGGCTTAAAACTCGCAGTCTCCTGGGTAAGGAATAAATTTAACAATCAGATAGAACTCTTAAAGAGGCTGAGGAATACAAGGGCACAGAAATCGGCGGAGATTACGGCCTATATCGAAAAGCTGGAGAATTGCCGCAGCAGCCTTGATAATATTTCAGGAACCATAGATGATAAGCGCGGGACAATCATGGGAATAGAGGGGAGTGGAGGGAGGATATATTTTGAATGCCTGAGTTTTCTTATGCCTGACAGGTACAGGTTTGACGGCCGCAGCCGGAATCCTGCAAAAGATGAGTTTAATGCCCTCCTGAACTATTCCTATGGCGTCCTCTATTCAAAGGTAGAGAAGGCCTGTATCATCGCAGGACTTGATCCCTATGTGGGGATCATCCATACAGACCACTATAACAAGAAATCTCTTGTCTTTGACCTGATCGAAAACTACCGCATCTGGGCAGATGAGACGGTCATCAATCTCTTTGCAGGGAGAAAGGTAAAGCAGGAGCATTTTGATAAACTCAAAAATGGCCTTACCCTCAACAAAGACGGCAAGGCTGTACTTATCGAGTCCCTGAGCAAGTTCCTGGATGAATCTATCCGCTACAGCGGCAGAAATATAAAGCGTGAGGATGTCATGCAGTTTGAATGTCACAGGATTGCCAATAGTCTGATAAAAGATGCATCGTGAGAAAATCAAAGGAGGTGCGTGTTGGCGGCCAACGAAACCCTATTGTGGGTTATATATGACATAGTAGAAGATAAGGCGCGGAACCGTGTGGCAAAGGCCTGTAAGGGAAAGGGGCTCTACAGGGTGCAAAAGTCGGCATTCCTCGGGACGCTGAACAGGAACCAGGTTGACGAACTGAAGATCATGTGCGAGGATTTAATCAATTGCAAAGTGGATTCTCTATATATCTTTCCCCTGTGTGAGGATGACTTTAAAAAGGTCAAATTGCTCGGTCAGGCCTTTGACAAGAAATTAGTGTCTGCAGAACTTCTGGCAAAATTCTTTTAGCACCTTATATGGATACTGAATCTACCGTAATGATTACGCCATCAGAGGTGATAGAGCACCTCTTTTGTCCACGGTTTACCTATTTCATGAATTGCCTGAACATACCCCAGCATGAAGAATTAAGATATAAAGTGCAGAAAGGAAGAGAATTGCACTCCCGACGGGAAAAGGAGAATAAGGAATATCTGAGAAAAAAAATCGGCTGTGTAGATAAGGAGCTTTCTGTCTATGTGGCATCTCCTGTGCTAAGGGTAAGAGGCATCATAGATGAAGTGTTGACATTCACTGATGGAAGCATGGCCCCGCTTGATTATAAATATACCGAATACCGGGATTACCTTTTTGTGACCCACAAAGTTCAATCCGTACTTTATGCGATGCTTATCAAAGAGGTCTACCATATGCCTGTTCTTCGTGGTTATATCTGTTATGCAAGGGATGGTACAGACCTGAAAGAGATCATTTACAAGCCTGAGGATTTTAAGTATGCTGTTAGCGTGGTTAATGAGATCTTCAATGTAATTTTGATGGGTTATTATCCCAAAAAGTCCTCATGGCCAAACCGGTGTACTGACTGTTGTTATAAAAATATTTGTGTTTAAGAAACAGGTTGGCAAAAGTGCTTTATTAAATTGGATTATTTGATAGTCTATGAATGTAAAGGGGGTGAGGAAGTGGGCGTTTTAGAAGTATTTGAGAGAGTGGATGTGAGAAAACAAGGAGGAGTAAATTGGACTGATCATGGCATACACACACAGGATAACGGAAATTTGTGGTATCTATGAGGGTTCCATTAAAACAAGGATTGAAACTTTCCTACTGTATAATGAGGAGGTAGCGATATATTAGTATCTATGAGGGTTCCATTAAAACAAGGATTGAAACCTCATTTGGACACCTCCCAGTATCTCCCTTTCCAGAGTATCTATGAGGGTTCCATTAAAACAAGGATTGAAACCAAGGGGGTGACGCCATGACGCAACAAACCATCACGTATCTATGAGGGTTCCATTAAAACAAGGATTGAAACGAAACAGTTTGCAAATCTGTATTCGGTATCACATCTGTATCTATGAGGGTTCCATTAAAACAAGGATTGAAACTACACCAATCCAATGTTGCCAGATTAATGCCTTTCGTATCTATGAGGGTTCCATTAAAACAAGGATTGAAACGTTGCATTGTATGGAATAGTATTGGGAATAATTGGAGTATCTATGAGGGTTCCATTAAAACAAGGATTGAAACTTTCCGAGATGGGAATCACTGTCACAGATATTGCTGTATCTATGAGGGTTCCATTAAAACAAGGATTGAAACTAATGGAATTTAAAATTAAAAACCGTTTTACTGGAGTATCTATGAGGGTTCCATTAAAACAAGGATTGAAACCGAGCGATTATCATAGATTAATGGAATCGGTAGGAGTATCTATGAGGGTTCCATTAAAACAAGGATTGAAACTTTCCTACTGCACAACGAGGAGGTAGCGATATATTAGTATCTATGAGGGTTCCATTAAAACAAGGATTGAAACATCGCAACATACGGGACGGCCTCGGATGCGAATGTCGTATCTATGAGGGTTCCATTAAAACAAGGATTGAAACACGTGGATAGAGCTTGACAAGGACTACTACGAGGCGGTATCTATGAGGGTTCCATTAAAACAAGGATTGAAACATCGAGGTGGTATAGCTGGCAGTGAGTTGCCAAGACGTATCTATGAGGGTTCCATTAAAACAAGGATTGAAACGGTCTCTATCCGATGAGCTTACCCGTGCAATGACTACGGTATCTATGAGGGTTCCATTAAAACAAGGATTGAAACTAGACAGATTGATTATCAGAGGTATTACAGATACAGTATCTATGAGGGTTCCATTAAAACAAGGATTGAAACTCTTAGCAGCAATACTCGCAGTAGCAATCTCAGCACGTATCTATGAGGGTTCCATTAAAACAAGGATTGAAACTGGACTGCATCGGCTAATGTAAAAATTGTATCTATTGTATCTATGAGGGTTCCATTAAAACAAGGATTGAAACTGCTTATGTTTCGCACATTATTAGGACGTCGCTCTGTATCTATGAGGGTTCCATTAAAACAAGGATTGAAACACGGATGCGAATTACGCCAATGCACGGCAGCAGGAGTATCTATGAGGGTTCCATTAAAACAAGGATTGAAACTCCGTACCGAATTTGCATATGCTATGGCACTTGCGTATCTATGAGGGTTCCATTAAAACAAGGATTGAAACGAGACGGTGAACACTTGGTCTACTGGAAAGACTATGTATCTATGAGGGTTCCATTAAAACAAGGATTGAAACGCATTTAAAGTGGGGGGAAGTACCGTATTCGCAAAGTATCTATGAGGGTTCCATTAAAACAAGGATTGAAACAGTTAGACAGACAGTTAGGCAAGCAATCGCCTAATAGTATCTATGAGGGTTCCATTAAAACAAGGATTGAAACAGCCAAGCGTAGTCGTT
>JADLDG010000126.1 GCA_020846775.1 Nitrospirota bacterium | reverse complement strand
CTACCGGTTATGATGCAGAGTCATTCGCAGGGAAATTAAAGGCAGAAGGTGTTGAGACGCGGCCGTTTTTCCTCGGCATGCACGAACAGCCGGTCTTTCATGAAATGGGCCTGTTTAAAGGCGAACACTATCCAGTTTCAGAACGTATTGCAAGGCAGGGGTTGTATCTCCCGTCAGGTATGACACTGACAGAGGAGCAGATAGATGAGGTTGTAAAAGCCGTGAAGAAGGTACTGAGTTCTTAAACTAAAGAAATGTTTGTTTGCGAAAGATATTACTGGCGTGTAGAATATAAGTAAATTCTCAGAGGAGATTTCCAATGGCAACATCAACTATAGAAAAGAAAAAATATACATACGATGATTATCTTAAAACGCCTGATGATGTGAGATATGAGCTTATAGAAGGAGATTTACTTATGACCCCATCACCCATAACAAATCATCAAAGGATATCAAGAAAAATTGAATTTTTACTTGAAAAGTTTGTAACAGAGAATGACCTTGGAGAAATTTTTTATGCCCCGTATGATGTACATTTTGATGATGAAAATGTAGTCCAACCAGATATTCTGTTTGTCTCAAAGGAAAGATCGAATATTATAGGAGATAAGAATTTGCAGGGTGCACCTGATCTTGTAATTGAAATACTTTCAGAAAGCAATGCCTACCGGGACCTTATACAAAAGAAGAAACTATATGCGAGGTTTGGTGTTAAGGAGTACTGGATTGTAGTGCCTGGAGAAAAGACTATAGATATTCACATCCTTAAAGATAAAACCTACCAGCTTCATAAGACCCTTGAAGAGGCAGACACCCTTGAGTCTCAGATTTTGAAGGGATTTAAGATGGAGTTAAAGGCTATATTTAAGTAAATGCATACTTTGAAGCCAGTTTACCAGTTCAGCAATTAAACATAATACCGTATGGGTTTAGTAACCGAACAGGAAAATGAACAATGGACCTCGGTAATCCGCTCCCGCAGGGGCTGGTTTGATATTGACCTGCCCGGATTATGGAATTACCGTGATTTAATCCTCCTATTTGTCAGACGGGATTTTGTCGCCATCTACAAGCAGACCATCCTGGGGCCGTTATGGTTTTTATTGCAGCCGTTATTTTCAACGTTTATCTTTACCATTGTCTTTGGCATGATTGCTAACATACCAACCGATGGCCTGCCTCAGGCCATATTCTACATGGCGGGTATTGTGACATGGAATTACTTTTCCAACTGTTTTATCAGGACCTCGGATACCTTTGTCGCCAACGCAGGGATATTTGGCAAGGTCTATTTTCCGCGGCTTGCAATCCCTGTTTCAATAGTCATCACAAACCTGTTAACATTTGCCATTCAGTTTGGTCTGTTTCTGGTTTTCATGTTCTATTTTTACTACAGAGGGTCTTCCATCAATCCAAATCTTTGGGTCTTGCTCACCCCTGTCTTATTAATCCAGATGGCCGCGCTCGGACTTGGATTTGGGATATTGATTTCATCTATGACTACCAAGTATAAAGACCTTACATTTGTTGTCGGTTTTGGTGTACAGCTCTGGATGTATGCAACCCCTATCGTATATCCTATGTCCCAGATACCGGCAAGATGGCAATCGCTCTATGTGCTCAATCCTATGGCTGCTATTGTTGAGACATTTCGCTATGCCTTTCTGGGCGCAGGTGCAATCCAGCCCTGGCAACTGGGTATGAGCATGGGAATGACCGTTGCAATATTGGCAATCGGGATAATCATGTTCAGCCGGATTGAAAAGACGTTTATGGATACAGTGTAATGCCAGAAACAGTCATAAGAGTAGAAAACCTGACTAAAGAATACCGCCTGGGCATCATCAACCACGGCACTCTAGTTACCGCACCTATGATAAGAGAGTTTGAGGTCATGAGAGGAAATGGGATAAAAAGGCGGGCGGATAGTGAAAAAACAACAAGGATAAATAATAGAAAAAGTATTGTCATAATTAGTGCCGTCAAAAAAGGTGAAGCTATCATTTGAGAGCATATTGATATTAGACGACCTGGCTATGGAATTGCTCCTAAATATTTTCAGCAGGTTATAGGAAGGACAGCAAACAAGGACTTACAGGCTGATGATGTATAAAATGGGAAGATATTTGAGGTAAGATGGAAAAAGCGGAAGTAAAGAAGATATTGATAGAGAATATTACTTACATAAAAGAAACATTTTATGTAAAAGAGATAGGAATATTTGGGTCCTTTGTTAAAGGAACACAAAAATCTAAAAGCGATATAGATATTCTTGTAATCTTTGAGAAAGGACATAAGGACTTTTTTAACTATATAAGGTTGAAATATTATTTGGAAGAGCAATTGGGTCGCAGAGTTGATCTGGTGATTAAAGAAGCGGTGAAACCACGATTGAGACAGACGATTTTCAATGAGGTTGAATATGCCTAAGAAAAATAGAGATTATATTCTTTTCTTAGAAGACATTATGAGTGCCATTGAAAAGATAGAACTGTATACAAAAGAACTCAATTTTGAAAAATTCTGTGAAAACAGCATGGCTGTTGATGCAAATACCCTGATGTTGAATGGAAAGAGGCCATAGGCTTCAGGAATGTTTTAACCCATGATTATTTTGGTATAGATTTAGAGTCTGTGTGGGATACTCTAAAGAACAATATACCTGTTTTAAAAAGACATATTGGAGAAGTATTAAAAACTGAACAAGAAGGGAAACAAGGCAAAGATACAATTACGGGCTGATGGATAGTGGTTACTGATTCAACAAATCAACCTCTGTCCAGTCCAGTTTATTATGAAACCTAATGAAAACGATACCTTATCAACCGTTGCGTCTGGAAGTAATATGCGGAACGCAGCACTGGATGGAGTGCGTGGAATCGCAATTATATTAGTACTTATTGACCATTGGGCGCCAGATGTTATTATTCATAAGTTGGGAGAATGGATTGCTCCTGTTCTTTATTTTAAGCGGACATTTAATCACTACTTAGAGAGGCAATAGCTAATGCTTTATGTCATCGCGATTATACAATCCCAGGTGGAGCAGTAAGCGTAGCGATGTATGACAACCGTCTTGAAGTTACCAATCCAGGAGCCTTACATTTCGGCATCACTCCTGAGAAATTACTTCAACCCCATGAGTCACGTCCGTGGAATCCGATAATAGCAAGCGTATTTTATCGTGCAGGGATTATTGAACAATGGGGTTCAGGGACACTTAAAATCATTGATTTATGTCGTGCGGTGGGTGTTCCTGATCCGGCATGGTCTGAACATAGCGGGTCGGTGATTACAACATTTTCTGCACCGGAATGGTTTGCGGAAAAGTTTCAAGTGCCTACCCCGCAAGTTACCCCGCAAGTTACCCCGCAAGTTACCGGGGAAGTCATGCGGCTTTTGCCGCTGTGTGCTACACCTATAAGCCGCAAAGAGTTGCAGGATGAACTTGGTTTAAAAGACATAGAACATTTCCGCAAGGTTTATCTTTTACCTGCATTGGTAAGCGGATTTATTGAACGCACCATCCCTGACAAACCACAGAGCAGCAAACAGCGATATAGGCTGACTGAAAATGGTAAAAGATTGGTCGTAAGTATGAAAAAAATGGAAGAGCAAGAGTAAATTTAAAAAAATTTAATTGTTTAATCGTGGAGTTATTAAATTGGGCATAACCACTATTAAACAATTCAACATAATAACATGATGACAGGCATTATCCTACAGGCACGGATGGGTTCAAGCAGACTCCCGGGGAAGGTTCTTAATTAAATCGGAGAAAAGAACCTGCTTGAACATATATTCTATAGATTGTCCTTTTTAAAACACGAGATTAAATTGGTTGTTGCAACTACTATCCTTGAAAAAGATGACGTTATCGTGGAATTCTGCTTATCAAAAGGGATAGAATATTTTCGGGGCAGTGAGGATAATGTACTGGAGAGATATTATCTGTGTGCCCAAAAATATAATTTCAACAATATAGTCAGACTGACCGGTGACAACCCTTTTACTGATACTGGGGAACTTGATAACCTGATTACCTTACATCTTAATTCCATGTCGGATTATTCTCACTCCTTAGGCTCCCTGCCAATTGGAGTTGGGGCGGAAATATTTCATTTGATGACCTTGAGAAAAGTTATTATAGCGGGACTAAGGAGAATCAGAAGGAACATGTTAATGAGTATATTCAGAAGCATCCTGAGCCTTTTTACGCTATGCGCTAAGCGCTATGCAGGGTTTATCTATGCCTAACGACATCGTAATCTCCGTAGAAAACCTGACTAAAGAATACCGCCTGGGCATCATCAACCACGGCACTCTGTATCAAGATGTACAGAGCTGGTGGGCCAGGCTGCGCGGCAAGGAAGACCCGAATTCTCTGATTTCTGCACAGCATTCCATCAATAACTCAGATGGGGACGCCCATTTCCTTGCCCTAAAAGATGTCTCTTTTGAAGTGAAACAGGGAGAGGTCTTAGGTATAATAGGCCGTAATGGCGCCGGCAAATCCACACTGCTTAAGATACTTTCCAAAGTTACTGCACCTACAAGCGGGATTATCAGGATCAAAGGTCGTGTTGCCAGCCTGTTGGAAGTGGGAACTGGTTTTCATCCCGAACTGACAGGCAGGGAAAATATCTTCTTAAATGGCGCAATCCTTGGAATGACCAAGACAGAGATTCAGGAAAAGTTTGATGAGATTGTCGCATTTGCAGAGATCGAGAAATTCATTGATACACCTGTTAAGAGATATTCATCAGGCATGTATGTCCGGCTTGCCTTTGCCGTGGCCGCACATCTTGAACCGGAGATTTTGATTGTGGATGAAGTGCTCGCAGTAGGTGATGCACAATTCCAGAAGAAGTGCATAGGGAAGATGGGGGATGTGGCAAAAGGCGGAAGGACGGTGTTGTTTGTGAGCCATAATATGGCAGCGGTTGAAAACTTGTGTAACTATGGCATAGTGTTGGAAAAAGGTGGAATTGTATTCAAAGGAGAAGTTTCAGGGGCAATCAATTCTTATCTTAAGTCTTTTTCAAATGATACTGAGCAAGATCTTTCAAAAAGAAATGACCGAAAGGGAGAAGGTAATATAAAGATCACAAAAATAGAAGTTGTGAATCAGCTTGGTGAAAAAAATATCCCATTCCCAATTGGGTCTAACTTGAGGTTTCTTATTAATTATAAGGCTAAATCAGTTGTGAAAAATCCTCGTGTGATTATTGGAGTTTATGATCTAATGAGTCTAGGTATAGCACGTTTTGACACTGAAATTACGACTGATTTGCCATCGTCTTTACCTGAATCTGGGCAAATTAATTGTTCAACTGAAATGATAAATTTAGTGCCAGGCCGTTATGTAATAAACATTGCTTTTTTTAGTAATGGAACAATGGAAGATTATATTGCCGGTGCAGCTATTCTTGATATCATTGATTCAGACTATTTCGGGACAGGAAAAAGCTTTAATGCCAATGACTCAAGATTAGTAAGAGTTTTATTCAAACATAAATGGGAAGCAGCTTGATAGTACTTGAAGAAAAGAATTTGAATTATTCAAATATTTCCATCGTAGATGAAATTGGCAGGGTATTTTTTTATGATGGTAGAGTTCTAAGAGCAATTTATTCGAACTATGCTGCAGAATGTTGTATCGAAATACTTAACAAGAAATGGATTACTGATATATTTCATTCAGGATTGATTAAGACTTGGATTTGCCAGGACATAAAAATTCCTGGAGTAGCATTGATATTAGAGCATCAAAAAGTGCCATATCAAACGCATCCCAGTGAACATACTTCACAAATGCACTGGCTAGCTGCGAAAACAATGATAAAAGTTAATTTAGAATTGAGTAAATATGGGTATATTCTAAAAGACAGTCATCCTTGGAACATAATGTTTTATAAAGGATATCCTTATTTTATTGATTTTGGTTCTATAATGAAGAGTCAGGAAGTTTTTAGTGATTGGCTTTCAGAATTTAGAAAATATTTCGGGGTTCCGATTTGGCTATCCTCAACAAGGTGGAGAAGGTTTTCATTGGAGTATAGAAGGCAACATTCAGTTGGTTTTGGATTAGAATTATTTGATGTAGATTTGTTAAAAACTCTTCTGCTAAGATCTTTAGGTAGATTACAAAGATATGCTGATAAGCCAACCATATTTTTTAGAAAACTTGATAGATGGCTGGATAATCATAAACCAATAAATAGCAATAGGGAATATTGGGCAGATTATCTGCAGTCACATAACGCACAAGACCCTCTATTGCCGAAGACGACCAAGCAAAAATTTGTTTACGATATCTTAATTCAGGAAAGACCTGAAAAGGTATTAGATTGTGCTGCAAATAAAGGCTACTACTCAGAAATGGCTGCAAGACTTGGTTCTTCTGTTGTGGCTTTTGACTATGAAGAATATTGCGTTGATACAATTATGAATATTGCACAGTTAAAAAAGTTAGATATAACGCCTGTTCATATGAATGTTACTTTGCCAACGCCTAATTATGGCATGGGCCTTATAGGTAGCAGTGCCTTTGAAAGATATCAAGTTGATGTGGTTTTGGCCATTGGAATAGCACATCATCTTTGCATAACGCAATCCATTCCAGTAAAAATCTTCTGTGATATTTGTTTAAAGTATGCAAAAAGAGGGGTTATATTTGAATATGTTGACCCGTCTGATAAACATGTCAGAGAATGGAATGCATCCATACCTATCGAGTATACTTTCGAGAAGTTTATGAAATATTTCTCAAGCAAATTTCCAAAGATAAAACAGAGTGAAAGAATTACGGATGATGGCATCTGCAGGACATTCGTATACTTTCACCTCTAACTTGAAATTGGTAGCATTCCGTTCATGATACAGGAATCTAATGGAATAATATCTGATAAATATACGTTAAATACTGGATATCTATTTCATTATCCAAGGAAAAGTAACTAGTGCTATGCAAAGTATAATCATCAATAATTATTTGGAGCGAATAAGACGTTTATTTATGAAAAAAACACCTTGTTGTGTACTTGATGAAAAGGCTGTTTTACATGCAACAGCTCAGATAATTAATTTATTAGGCGATGCTGGATTTATTAAAATAGGGGCTTACACTCACGTGAGGGGTGAGCTGTTAACTTTTGTGCATGGAGGATGTATAAGCATTGGAACATATTGCTACATTGGTGAATACACTAGAATATGGTCGGCAAAGAGCATAATTATTGAAGACCGAGTTTTGATTGCACACAATGTGAGCATATTTGATAACTTAACGCATCCTATAAGTGCTGAAGCTAGACATTTGCATTATAAAGAAATAATTACGTCAGGCCATCCAAGGAAGATAGATTTATCCGAAAAAAATGTTGTCATTAAGAAAGACGCATGGATAGGATGTATGTCAATTATTCTTTCTGGAGTTACCATTGGAGAAGGTGCCATAGTCGGTGCAGGAAGTGTGGTTACTAAAGATGTTCCTGCGTATACTATAGTAGCCGGTAATCCAGCGACGATGATACGAGAGATTCCAGTTAATGAACGATAGGATCCTTCTACGACAAGATGCCGTCAACTGGATAGATATGCAGTCTGCTGAAAAGGTCAACGTTGTTCTTGATAATAGATTATGAAGGGGCGATTTAAATGTATTTATTAGAACTGCCTGCAGGGGGAAATGAGTTGCTATTTGGGATAGGAAGGGGTATTTCAGTTTATGTGATTACAATAGCAGATTGTTCCGACCAGTTACGGAGCCTCTACAAGCGCAATAGAGAGGGTGCAGGCAACCTAATGATAGGTTATGATTCAGGTGTAAAGTCTAAATTTGTTTAGGAATATGATAATAAATTGGAATATCACAAAAAAGTGAGCCTGCGCATGTAGGTCTTGTGGAATGAAAGTTAAAAAAATACTTGGGTTGGTAGAATATGAGAATGACAGCAGATGAGTTGGTACTTACCGGAATGATAGTTTCCCACGTAAATATTGTTTAAACAGTATAGGCTAGATACCATAAGTGTTGCTGATATCGGGATAGCAGGTTTCGTACTGCAGTGGCGTCCTAAAGTCGGACGAATGAAGATGTCATATAGGGGATACCACCCTACTGTATTTGACAACAGATGTCAGTCACCGTAATCTTTCTATGTCAAATTAGGGGCTGATAGGCAGGGTTGTGTAACCTATGGATATTTAATATTATCCATAACAAAGATAAATTACAAGAAAAGACCTATTATATAAAAATTATGAATCCACTGAATTATTTAAGCAACGTCGCTAGTTTAGTAAGTCGTATTCTAAATGAAATTTATGATATTAAGAATACATTATCAAGGATTCAAGAGGCATTAGGTCGAATAGAAATTAGGCAGCAAAACAATATAGAATCGTACAATATTAATGATAATGAGTTCAAAGTCTTTTCACAGTGGGGAGAAGATGGACTTATCCAGTATTTGATTAAAAAAGTCAATATTAATAATAAAATATTCGTTGAATTTGGTGTTGAAAATTATACAGAATCTAATACCAGGTTTTTGCTTGTAAATAATAATTGGTCTGGTTTAATCATAGATGGAAGTGAGGATAACATAAAATATGTAAAACAAGATCCAATTTACTGGAGATATAATTTGAAGGCTGTTTGTGAGTTTGTTCGAGTCGATAATATTAACAATATTCTGTCAGATAACGGAATAGCTGGCGAAATAGGTATTTTATCTATTGATATTGATGGCAATGATTACTGGATTTGGAAATGTATTAACATTATAAATCCTGCAATAGTTGTAATTGAATATAATCATAGATTCGGTTACAAAAAAGCAGTAACAATTCCCTATGATCCAAGTTTCGTTCGCTCTAAGGCACACTATTCTATGATTTACTATGGTGCGTCTTTAAAAGCAATTTGTATATTGGCTGATAAGAAAGGTTATACCTTTGTAGGTTGTAATACAGCCGGAAACAATGCATTTTTTGTCCGTAAGGATCTCAAACCGGATTGTGTTAAGGAGCTAACTCCTGAAGAAGGTTTTGTCTCAGGTCAGTTTCGTGAATTCCGTGATGAAAATGGGCAGCTACTTTATTTGACGGCAAAAGAAGAACAGAGAATAATTAATTCATTGCCATTAGAGGAGATAAAAGAATAAGGTATGATTAAAATAGTACTTATTACTGGCGTGGCCGGGTTTATCGGACGATACGCGGCAAAGCACTTTTTCGAAAACGGGTGGCAAGTCATCGGAATTGACACTGCTACACCTGAGAATGCCCCCCTTTCTGCTTTATACAAGTATTACTGCTTAAATCTGCCGGATGAATCTTTACATAATATTCTGAAAGAATATCAGCCTACCGCTCTTGTTCATTGTGCAGGTAGAGCGTCTGTTGGTTTTTCTATCAGTGATCCGGCTGCTGATTTTTATTCAAGCACTGTTCTAACTTTTGAATTATTAAATTCATTGAGGCTTTATGCAAGTCAATGTAAATTTATTCTCATTTCCAGTGCGGCTGTCTATGGTAATCCTGTATCACTACCTGTGTCTGAAAAAAGCCAGGCAAATCCTATTTCTCCTTACGGGTTTCACAAACTTCAGTGTGAGCAGATATGTCTGGAGTTTGCAAGGAGCTTTGGAATCTGCACTGCAAGCGTCAGGATATTTTCAGCCTATGGTGCAGGACTTAGAAGACAGGTATTGTGGGATATATGCAGGCAGGCAATAATAAAGGGACAACTCAAATTGCAGGGAACCGGCAAAGAAAGCAGGGATTTTATTCATGCTGTAGATATTGTAAGTGCACTAAGTATAGTATTAGAAAAGGCTCCTATGGAAGGAGAGGCATACAACCTTGCAACAGGAAGAGAGGCGACCATTCAGGAACTTGGGGAACTGATTTTGAAGTCTTTAAACTTAAACATAACGATGGAATTTGATAGCGTAATACCTGCAGGGAATCCATTGAACTGGAGGGCGGATATTTCTAAATTACAATCTCTTGGTTTTTCCCCTGTAGTTACATTAGAAAAAGGAGTAGCAAATTATTCAGAATGGTGCAGGACGGAAATCAATAGCTTCTCATAAATGAAAATCGCAGTTTCAACAGCATATTTTTCTGAATGGATGGGCGGCATTAACTATATAACTAATCTGTATAAGTCTGTAATGACTTATGACCCATCCGTGAAGTTTTATAATTATGGAAAAGTTGATGCTGAATACAAAGACAGGATACAATTTGCAGGGGATTTTGCATCAGACTCTTCATATCTGTTTTCTATTCGTTGGTATACCAACGAAGTGCTTCTTAAAAAAATGCATCTCTCTGTAAGAATCAAACCGGCCTATATTAAGAAGCTTAAAGGGATTGACGTCTGTTATCAGATTGGCGATCCATTGATGGCCCGTTATATTCCTTCAATAGAATGGATACCTGACTTTCAGCATATTCATTATCCTGATTATTTTTCAGCAGAAGAAATTAAAATTAGAGATAATGAATTTCAAAAAATAGCTCAGCATGCGACAATTGTAATTGTAAGCAGTAACAATGCCAGAAAAGACTTTATTTCTCTTTTCCCGGAGCATGAGTCAAAGGTAAGGGTACTTCAGTTTGTGTGTGATATTTCTGCAGAAATGATAGAGAAAAAAGATCTTACAGTATTCAAACGATATGATATTCCTGAAAAGTATTTTTATCTTCCTAATCAGTTCTGGAAGCATAAAAATCATAAGGTTGTATTTGATGCAGTAAAGATATTATTGAATAATAATTTTCGCGTTAATGTTGTAATGACAGGCGATACAAATGACTATAGAAATCCGGGTTATTTCAAGGAATTATTGAAGTATTGTGATGAACTTGATGTAACGCAGGATTTATACTTTCTTGGACAGGTGCCCTTTACTGATGTAATGAATCTGATGAAGTGTTCGCAAGCTGTAATCAATCCGTCCTTATTTGAAGGGTGGTCAACAACTGTTGAAGAAACCAAGTCTATGGGGCATCCGGTAATTTTGTCAGATATTGATGTACACAAAGAACAATCTCCGGGATCAGGGTTTTATTTCAGGAAAAATGACCCTGAACATCTTGCTGAAATAATGAAAGCTATATGGCTTAATCCCGTGACTAAAATAGCTAATCCTGCAGAACTGTTGGCTGATAACAGGAAAAGACAGGAGAAGTTTGGTAAGGAATTTTTGCAGTGTTGTAAGGATGCGATAAAGGTGCATCAATAAGGTGAGTTAATAAGTAGAAAGTGATGTTATGGACTTGGAGTTGTTAGGAATAGAGAAGAAAAGACTTTTATCGGCATTGTCCAGAGTTAAAGGCGATATTCTTGACTACCATAGATTTTCTTAGCACAATCTTCGCAAATTTGATAAGATACTCTAACAAAAATGCCGGGTTCCGGGTTCATAGAGGCGTAGATAATGAATAGAGAAGACATAATAAAGTTTATATCAGCGCATAAGGCAGAATTTGAGAAAAAATACGGTATTAAAAAGATTGGTATATTTGGCAGTTACGCCAGGGGTGAGGTACATGAAGGTAGTGACATTGACATTGTAGTTGAAATGGATAACCCTGACCTCTTTAATCTTATAGGCATCAAACAAACTATTGAAGAAGCCATGGGCAGCAAGGTTGATGTTGTAAGGATCAGAGACAAAATGAACAAGTTCTTGAAACAGAGGATCTTAAAAGACGCAATTTATGTATGACATAGAACTGGTCATTGAGGTTTTTAAAAACTTAGACTGGTCAGTAGATCAGATCACAAAGAGATTTCAGTCTATTGAATGCAGCGACGATTTTTTAAAGGATGACATTGGTCTGGAGAAGCTTGACAGCATTTGTATGCAGCTTATAAACATTGGCGAGGCGTTGAAGCAGGTAGATAAACTGACCGATTCGAAACTCCTTGCAAATTACCTTGAGATAGACTGGAAGAAAGCAAAAGGGATGAGAGACATCATAACACACCATTATTTTGATATTGATGCTGAGACGGTGTTTGCTGTTTGTAAGGAGCATATTCCCGGGATGAAGATAGTGATAAAGAAAATCCATGATGATTTGGTAAATTTAAAAAATACAGAAAATAAATCTCCTTAATTCCTTACCTAATGAAAGAGATGAGTATTTACAATGTTGAAGAGTAACCCTAATAATGCTGTATTGGAAAGTATCACGGAGCGTGTAAAAGCTGGAAAATATAGATTGAGGATTCATGCCGTTCGGCATATGATAGAAGAAGGTTTTAGCGAGGGGAATATTATTCAATCCATTATAGGAGGTGGTGATATTATAGAAAACTACACTGACGACCATCGGTGTCTTATATTTGGAAACTTTCATTTTTCTGAAACCACTATTTCCCCCTTGCACGTTATTTGTGATTATTCAATGTCTGACTTTGTAGACATTGTTACGGCATATATACCCCAAAAACCGTGGTGGATTAGTCCAACAAAAAGAGGAAAAAAAATATGAAAAAGCAAAAGGGTTTATTAATGGATCAGCCTTGCTCGGAGTGTGGCGGCACTTTAGAGAATAAATTAATTACCCAGGAATTTGAAAGAGAAGGAATCAAGGTTAAACTTTCCGGAATAAAGGCATGGGTGTGTCACGGCTGTGGTGAGATATATTTTCAGCCAGGTGGGGCAGATAAGGTTGCCAAAGCTGCTAATTGTCTCTTTGAATTAGCCTTTGCAGAAAAACAGCATAAGGGGACGCTTACTGCACAGATTTAATGGCTTTGTGAAGAAGAAACAAAAAAACCATAGACCCGGGATTGAGAAGGTAAAATCTGTTAGAAAATTATGGAGAGGTAAAAGATGAATATCGCACAAAAGTATTTCAATAAACAGCTTTTTTCTGAAATAATGGTTGGAATGCAACTGATTCTAAAGAAGGAACTAACAGAAAAGTCTTTGTGTTTCCCTATAATGCTTATTGGGAAGGGAGATATTTTGAAGAGAAAGAGATTACCGTGTATTATAAGCAAAAAGACAGTAAGTTAATATTATTAACCGTAGCTTTCTGCTGCGTAAGCCTACCCTGAGCATCTATCTGAAACAATGAATGCTATCTGGCTTAATCCCGTGACTAAAAAAGCTAATCCAGCAGAACTGTTATCTAATAACAGGAAAAGACAGGAGAAGTTTGGTAAGGTTTTTTGCAGTGTTGTAAGGATGCGGTAATGTTGCATCAAGAATAATGTGGGTAATGAAGTAGAAAGTGATTTTATGGCCTGGGAGATGTTTACGTTCTTAGGTTTCTGAAGACGCAAGGGGTAGACAATTATACGGCAATGCCGAACTTTTGAAAATAATAATGGAATTTATAGAAGCTCCTTTAAGTATCTTACGAGAGATAAGGAAGGAGATTGAGGAATGAAAAAAAGAGATATCGGCCATGAGGTCCTCCAGGGCGTAAAGGCAATCAAGGAAGGCAAAGGAAAAAGATTTAAGGTTGAATTACCTTCTGATGTCAAGAAGATCTGGGAAGACTTAAACCTTAGTCAGTCAGCTTTTGCAGCACTTATGGGTGTAAGTATAAAAACTCTTCAGGAGTGGGAACAGGGACGGCGTAAACCTTCAGGACCAGCATCTGCGCTTTTACGTATAGCCAACAAACATCCAGAGGCTTTGTTAAGTTAATAGACTCAGAGGTCATATTCTTGCTCCCCGTTCATAACATTAGTATAATCTTAATAGAACAATCTCCTGAATCAGGGTTTTATTTCAGAGTAAATGATCCTGAACATCTGGATGAAATAATGAAAGATATATGGCTTAATCCCGTGCCTAAAAGAGTTGGTCAAACGGAGATTACTAATCGGGAATATTAAAGGAGAGAGAACACAAAATGGAAGATGATGCGCTTGATTATTTTGTTAGAAGGATAAGAGAACAGTTAGGTATCCGTTTAAAAAGGGTTATACTATTTGGTTCCAGGGCCAGGGGCGATGAGGCATTCGCCTCTGACTACGACTGTTTGGTTGTTGTGGATGAAGCATCTGCAGAGGTTAAGGATATTATTGATGCGGTGGCAGGTGATACCCTTTATGAGTATAATGCCGTTTTTTCAGCATTTCCTGTTTCACAAGAAAAACTGAATCATGAGAAATACAATCCCCTCTTGATAAACATTAGTAAAGAAGGGATTACCTTGTGAGCCAGGACAAAGTCCTTAAGGATCAGTTGCGGACAATGATAAACAAGGCCAGACGTTCTATTGTTGCGGCAAGACGACAAGTTGAGGATGGAGATTACGATTTTGCATCATAACGTGCTTACCATGCTGCTTTTTATGCTATTGCAAACTATTTGATCGAACAGGGATTTATTGAATCATCGGGCGGATTAAAAACCACAATTGAAAAATACGAGAATAATACATAAAATCATAGCATCATGCTCATTGCTATCTTATCGTCATTGCTTTTTATCTTAAAGATCAACTCTGATGAACAAATTTATAAACAGGAAGCCAGCATAACTTATGCTCAGCATAATCACTCCCGTCTTCAACGGCAAACGGTTTATTGAATTCTGCATAAAAAATGTAATTGAACAGAACTGTCCTGATGCGGAGCATATCATTGTGGACGGTGGTTCTACTGACGGGACTGTCGAGATTATAAAAAGATATGCAGAGAAATATCCGCATATTCGCTGGGTATCGGAAAAAGATAGAGGACAGTCCGATGCCATGAATAAAGGTATTGCAATGGCAAGGGGGGAGATACTGGGTTTTCTTAATGCGGATGATTATTATGAACCAAAGGTTTTTGACAGGATAATTGAGATATTTAAAACATTGCCTGAACCAAGCCTGCTGGTGGGAAATTGTAATGTCTGGGGTGATGATGGAACTATAAAGTGGATAAATAAACCTGCTAATCTTAAATTCACGGATTTGTTGATTGGCAATGAGTCTAAGAATCCGTTTCCGGTTAATCCTTCGGCATATTATTATCATAAGTCGCTGCATAATAAGATTGGTTTATATGATATAACTGATCATTTTACCATGGACTTGGATTTCCTCTTAAGGGCCATCCGGGGTGCGGCCTCTGTGCTGTATGTAGACGAAGCCTTTGGGAATTTTCGATACATTGTAGGCACAAAAACCCATAATGATTTTAAAAATGGAGAAAGTTATTTACGTTTTAATGCTCTTTTAAGAAAGTATCGAAAAAAACTGCCGCTATCTCAGAATATAAAGATAGGGTTTTTGCATGCAATATATAAAAGTCAGCTTGCAATAAAAGATAGTTATTATATTGTTGTCTCTGCCATACAAAGAGTTTTTAATCGCAAAGCATATTTAAATCACTAATCTGAATCAATCCCTCTCTTGATCCCTGTATGAGATATTAATTAAAGATAATAATTCCAATGATAATACTAAATAAATAGCCCATTGCAGTATGATATCTACAAAATCTTCATAGTGGTATATTTTTGAACCGAGTCAGGGATTATATATTGCAAGAAACAGAGGAATTCATGATGCTCGTGGGGATACTGGTCATCTATGGAAACTTAGTTATGGGTAGTAATTTCGACATCAAGTGATACTTGAGGAAATCTGAAAAAGGGTATAATGTGTAATAACTTCTAAGAGAAGTGAGGTTTTTAATGTCTGGTGTGAATGTCAAAAAGATAATAAATATCTTTTTAAAAAAATATAGAGAAGGGCTTCTAAAAGCAGGAGAAAGGGAAACTGTACTTTCTAAACTGGAGAAATTAGACCTCCTCTGGAAGAAGTATAAGGTTCGGAAAGTTTATCGCTATGGATCTTTTGCAGACGAATCCTTTCAGAAATATTACACGGAATTTTAATTTATGTAAGAAAAAATAGCCATACTTAAGAGCAGGATAACGAGGGATTTCAATAAAATAAAGATTCTTACTTTATTTAGATGAATTATTAGGCTCTTTAGCTTAAATCCTCAGAAATTATACCCTTGAATGTTTAAAAATTCAAAAGCTTTACACGGGATTGCAACAAGGGTGCTCCAAGTGGAAGATCTTGAGTGGCTTGAAATGTGACATGGTTAGAGTATCCCTTATCGTCCCCACTTACAACAGGGCCAAATATCTGATTAAATCTATCCCTTCTTTTTTGGATCAGACCCTTCCAGTATCCGAGTATGAAATACTGGTTATTGACAACAATTCCAGCGACAACACAAAAGAGGTGACAAATTCTTTACTGGATTTAGCAAAATGTTCATGGCGATATATTTTTGAACAACGACAGGGCTTGCATTATGCGAGGAACAGAGGGATCCTTGAGGCGCTTGGTGATATTGTCGTCTTTGGTGATGACGATATTATTGCGGATAAAGATTGGCTTGAAACCATCTTGCATGAATTTGACAACAATAAACAAGCGGGCATCGTAGGCGGTAAAGTGGTTCCCCTTTGGGATAAGCAGCCACCTGATTGGATCTATGATTACGGCACAGACAAGATACATGGAGTATTTGCCTATTTAGATCATGGCCCTGAGCGTTTAGTTCTCCAGGATGACTATGTAATTGGTTGCAATTTTGCCATAAGGAGGGATCTTGCTATACACATTGGAGGGAGCTATCCTGATACATTTCCAATACACCTTAAACACTTATCTGGCATCGGTGAATACGGAATGATCGCAAATGCAAGAAAACTGAAGCAT
>JADLDG010000125.1 GCA_020846775.1 Nitrospirota bacterium | reverse complement strand
TCTTGCCAAGGCGAGGGTCGCACGTTCAAATCCCGTTTCCCTCCATGAAAGTTTATAAAGATTTGGGTCGGACGGCTTAATCGCCCGCCGACTGGGGCATCCGGAGGGCGATCATCAACCGATATGCTGACTTGAAACAGCGTTTTACTTAATAACTTTTACAGTGTCTCCAACCTTAAAACCTGAACCTGATTTGACCTTTGCCTCTGAAATATTTGCCCCTTGATGAGAGGAGAGTACAATCTCGCCAATCTGTTCTTCCCGTTTTCCAATGACCCTTCCCGTATCGGGATCAACGAGGTCTTTACCAGCTCGATATACGCCGAAAACAGTACCTGATGAAAGCTTGCTCTTGCTTCCCGCCCGTATCATTATACTGCTCCCATCAACATCCAGGATGCGGCCTTGAAAAGGGATCGCATTGAGTGTAGCCACCATTTTGGTCATCGCCTTGGTCATGGCGTCCCGGAGGGCCCCTTCCCTTAATCCAACGTCAGCGGTTGATTTGGAACCCAGTCCGAGGATACCGCCGCTCTTCTTTCTATACTCTCCCATCCCGGAATCGGCGACCAGGCTTTTCCCAGTTGCGATGTCTACAAGTGCGTAGTCTACCTGAACCCGCGCGACTTGTGTCTTGCTCTGAGCCACGAGGATGTCGGATGATTCCTCCACTTCGGAATAAGATGTAACTGCGCCGGATATCCTGAAGTCTATTGACTCGAACCCTTCGGCGGCGTTCTTCTTACCTGTCTTTACCGCCCCGGTCTGCTGCAGCTGAATCAACTTCTCCTGCTCTTTCATTTCTGAATCGGTCAGGGTGATCGGCTCAAGACCCGACTTCTTTACAATCGTCCTCAAGATATCTGTCGCTGCCTCGCCAACCCCAAGTACCTTGCTCGGCGTCTTGTTCTCAAACGTCATAATTGCGATATTATACGCCGGGCCGCTGTAGTTTATCCCTTCCGCCTCAAGTTTTCCAGTCTGGCCTGTTACACTCACATCGTCCTTTACCATACCGGTCGTCTTGGATGTACAGGAAGCCGATACCAATGCAATCAAACCTACTAACATTAAAAAATAATATCCAAAACCACCGAACCTTTTCGTAATCATTCTGATCCCCCCTTTGAACTTGATCTACTGACCAAAAATCTTCTCTGCCTGTTAGATTGTGATCCTCCATCCATTCGTCCTATTCACTCATCAGATCAAGAAAACCGGCTGCAAGCGTGTAATCCTTTGGGACTTCAAACAGGGACGCAGGAGGGGTGACAAGTTTGACATTTTTCAGTTCCATCGTCTGTCTGGAGCTGCCATCCTCAAATTCGGTCTTGATGACAAACCCGTTGAGATCCCTGGCCTCCCAAATCAGTCCTTCAAAAGGCTTTCCATCCGAGGCTGTAATCTCGATCTGATACTTGTCGCACTTGTGACCGTCAACCACCTCCTCACCAAGCTTCTTTTTGGTAATCTTCGGTTCTTTTGTATCATCTTCGACCACTTTGAGGTCCATGTACTTTTTCAGATCGGGGTAAAGGGTATAGTTCTTCCTAACCTTGCCCTGCGAAATGATCGCAGTCTTGTAGAGACCCGCCGGCATTCCTTTAGCCTGATCTTCCATTGCCCGGCTCATATCTATGTCAGTCCGAAAATTCTCTCCTCCCTTGGCCAACTTTCCATGAATCACCATCTCCCTATTTTCTTTTTTGAAGACTGAGGTCATCACGAGATCGGAGGTGAAATCCTTATCGCCCACCTTCATATAGGACATGAAAGGGTTCCCGATCGCAGGGGGTTGAGGAACCGACACCTCAGGGAATTTGACAGTCGCGGTTTGAACCGTTCCCCTTCCCGCGGGGAAGTTATTGAAAATTCTATCGAGCATTGCTTCAGTCTCTGGTTTGAGGTAACCGCCAGTCGCCTTCATAAGGAGTTTTTCACCCATTGCCCTCTTGAAGGAGGTGTCGGACGCGCCGCCGATGCTGTCCCAATCCTTTAGACCGGGAATTTCCGCAACTCCCTGGACTGACTTGAGTCCCTCGATCCCTTCGTCCCGGGCGGACGCCATCGCTTCAAGGGCACCTGACTGGTTGCGAACACCCCGTCCCCCTGCCCAAACGACCTTTCCAGTTTTTGTGTCAACGAGTCTGAATCCGGCCCTGACCCGCTTCTCATTGAAGACACCGGTAGTCACATCACCGAAGTCCACCAGATAGCCATACAGGACTCCATCCACACCAAGCGCTGCGCCGAGCTTTTGCGGAGTCGTCAATTCCAGCTGCGAACCAAGTGTCACCCCCATCTGATCCCTGAGGATCATGTCGACCTCATTCAAGGGCTTACTTGTATATTGCCAATGTTTTATCCGTTTTTCGGTCAATTCGCGTACCGTCCTGGGTCCTACTACATCATTGGTTGCGTTATACATAGGCAAAACTGCAACGGTTTCTATCGGGTTGGAAGGATTTGGCGGAACGGTCATCATAGGCATCGCGCAAGCCGTCAGAAGAAAACCGACCAGGATGATGGAGAGCAGGTTACCCTTATTCATTATTTCACCTCTTCAAAAAAGTTATTCTTTCAACCCGGGCCACTTTGCATTGATCTGCTCCATGAGGTGGTTGGCCAGCTCAGTCGCTGCTTTACCAAGCGCCTCTGTTCCCCCCGTCACATCCGAGATATTCCTTGAAACACCGTGTCCTCTCGCTGCGCCCAGGACCTGGCCATTATCAACCCGGATCGCTGTTGCCGTAATATCGGCGATGTAGACGCCGACTGAACTTCCGGGAGTCCCCGGCCCCTCCTTAGCAATAGCTTTTCCCTTTACGACAATCTCAGCATTGACTTTTTGTGCGATCTCTATCGCACCTTTGTCGGTCAGGTCGGCAATACGGTAGGTGTTAGAAATGTCTAACTTCCCTGTAGTCGCGGAGATATCAACTACCTCGAACCCGTTCCCAAGGAAACTTTCCTTAAGCTGCGTCTCCGCTGCCGACATGTCCATGGTCTGTCCATGGTATTCGAGACCTCCCCACCACCAGAAGGAGTAAAACTCATGGCCGATATTCTGCTCCGCGATCATGAATAGCACACGAGGTTTAACTCCTTCAGCAGAAGCATAAACCGGTGTAAGATAAACCGCGGCCAACGCGATAAGAAATAGAATCTTCAGGAGATCAGGAGCCGACTTTTTGAAACCTTTGTTTTGTTCGCCCATAACGCTTCCTTTTGATGAGAAATGTTAACGTGGAAACACAGGCTGAGATGAATTCTTTAAGACAACCTATTAACTGTATTTATACTACTCTCCTAAAACTCACGTGTCAAGGTACTGTTGATTGGTTAATTGTATATAGGGTTGAATACGCGTAACATTAATTATCTATATGTGTTGATACCAGTTGATCTTTGCCAGTAAGTCGGCAATACCTTTACGATCAAGGTCAGTGCCGTTTGAAAGGATGACGATACCAAGATCGTCATCAGGATAGATGCGAAAAATAGTCGCAAATCCCGGACCTCCTCCTGCATGCTCAAGAAAACGACTGCCGCCTGATTCGCCAACGAACCATCCAAGCCCATAACCTCTGACAGGTTGAGTCTCTGTCAGCAGGGAGACTGATTCCGGGGCGAGGATTACTGCATTGTCAAGCGTACCACCATGAAGAACCATCAACATGAAACGGGCGACCTCGGACGCGGGTCCAATAAGACCTGTAGACGGGGTAGCATCAATATACACCCTGTTCATCCAGAACAATTTACCATGCCGTTCGTATCCGATATCTTTTTTACCAATGAACAAAGGTATAAGCGGTGTGTAATAATGGATAACAGGCAGCGTACCGGCTGCCTCATGCCTTGCCATTGAGGGTGTATATACAAAACCGGTCTGTGACATGCGCAATGGCTGCAAGATATGCATCATGATATATTCCTCATACGACTTACCTGACGCAGACTCTATAACCGCACCCAGAACCATATAATTAAAATTGCTGTATAAGGCATTTGTGCCTGGAGTGAATTTCAATGTATTGAATTTGGGTAAAAATGTCTTTACGAGTCTGG
>JADLDG010000124.1 GCA_020846775.1 Nitrospirota bacterium | reverse complement strand
TGATCCTGTCCTCCCACCGGCGGCGATGCTCTGGAAATAGGGCATCTATATTGGTGCATAAAGCCACGGCAAGCCCGATGGCGTTATTAAGCGTGGGAAGCTTTGTCCCGCTCTGCCAGCGGGAGAGGTTAGAGGCACTCCTATACCCCAGAAGATAGGCAATATCTCTCTGGCTGTACCTACCCCTCTTCATGTAATGCCAGATGCGATTCGGCAGTCTGGCGGTTTTGTTTATCTGCCCCATGGGACCCTCCTCCCATGTGGCGCGTAAAGGGATCAAAAAGACCCCTCCCGCGCCGGTTAATAGTAATGCCTTTTCAGCATACCAGACGGGTGAGGGGTTATATAAGACGGGAAAAGTTGCCGGAGGAGGCAAGTTTGAGAGAGGCACTGGGGATAAAAAAGGGAGTGGGCAAGTATGATGTATCCATTGACAGGATAACCTAACTCGACAATTGCCCCCGTGGTCTTCTCAAAACTCATGTTTTTTGATTCGTAAGAGATGTATACATCAGATGAGTCACTCCCTGTCTGGATTGAGATGGAGATTATTCCGGGGAGTCCTTAACTGTATTGCTTACAGCCTCCGAACAATGTTTGCATGATAGATTTGAAACTATAGTTACATTCTTTACCACATTAAGACCTCTTAATAAAAAAGGCCACGAAGTACTCCCCGCTCCCTGCAGAGTAGAGGCCTTCGTGGCCTTAGAATGTATATTTTAGAAATTACCTGCTGTAAACCGATTGCCAGGAGGATCCATGCCTCCAACTATGCGTTAAACAGACCAGACAGATTTTTTTGTGTCAAGACGTTTGTCCTGTTCTAAAATGCATGGGACATTCCAAAGATCAATCCATAACGTGGAACAAGATTGGTCTCATTAACATATTGATACACAGGTAATTGTACATGTGTATAGAATGTCGTGTTGGGTGAAGACGGCACCTTAACCCCCGGAGTTAAATAGATCCATATGCCACCGGTGCCTGGGACCTGCTCTCCTTTGAACTCATCGTGTGGGGCCTGACGCATGTTTATCTGGAGGCTTACTGTTAACTCCTTTTCCTTAAGGATAAGCAGATGGTTTATACCTCCATTAATGAGTAACGTATTGCCAAACTGATATTCCAGATTGTTTTCAGTAGTCATCTGATAAGAAGCGGATAGGAATGCATCGAGCCGACGAAGAAGCTGGTGGTTGTAGAATGCTGAGACCAGACCATCCCAAGAGCCAGTTCCAGGCATAATGGTCGGCTCGTTGATGGTGCCATAGCTGTCCAGCAATTTATAGTCGCCCGTAGGGGCCTTTACACCAAGCCCACCTACAAGGAGATGTCTGGTGTTGACCCATAGAGCGTATTTCCCGACCAGGCGAAGGTCACCGAATCCAGCAGTGCCGTCCTGACGACTGAAAGCTTCCTCGGGTGTTCCAACTTCAACGAAGTGTTCATGCAATCGATCATTAATGACAGGAAGGGCAAGACTCAGGGCAAACCTATTGGTTACCCCGTAGCTGACATCCATCTGAGCCAACTCGTTAATAGTCCGCTTCTCGCGGTGATGGTCCAACTCAATCTCTCCACCTGCGAAATTAATCCCTGGTACCAGTACCTCAGAGACCCGTTCACTACCACGTTGGGCACGGTCCATCGGGATAAATCGATAGGAGAGATCAAGGATAATCTGACCTGGTGCGGTGATTCCCTCTTGGGTACCGGTAACAAGGAAGCAATTCGCAGAACCACAACCGGCATTTACATGATTCGGTACAAATGTTATTCCTGCAATAATAAACATCCCGCACAGGGATGATAGAATATACCTGTACATGACGTAATTCCTCCTTTTGATAATCCTCTTCCATAATGTGGAAGGTTGGATAGATGAAATAATTAAGTAAATGGAATCACGATAGAAGTACCGGAGGGGCACGGATAGGGTTGCTTTTCTCAAGGAGTGGATAAAGAAAAATGCTGTTGTAGCGTATCTGATGCGATGTATCACTGAATACTAATATGGTTAGCTGCGTGACTGTAGCAACTGAGCTGCTGACTTTGTGTAGGAATTTACAGAACAGGGATTCCCCGTCACCCCGTTCTTTTTGCTTATTATGCTGCTCATCATGTTCAGCCCCATGATGACTATGGGAATGTCCTTCGAATGGATCATATTCAAAAGTACAGGAAAGTGAGCAGGAGACGGCATAGATAGAAACGATTGCATAAAGGCCACATAAAAGGCTGCCAACTACTTTGAGAAAATTACCTGTGTGCCTCACAGGACATCTTATCATTTAATCCGTCGTCGAAGTCAAGAAATTTCCCAAAGGCCATGATTATTGTCATCAAAAACTCTGTCCTATATTAAGAGAAAAAAGCCATGTGTCCGGAACTGAACTATCTCCACTGAAGTCCGCATTATCCCAGGTAAGGAAATAAGAGACTGACGGGGAAATGGTAAATGACCTTACCGGATATTCAGATGAGATATTGAACTCCACAGACGGGAAGCCGGAAGACTCATAATAATTGCTCTGATAGAAAAGGTTTGTACCGAGCGACAGGTCACCAATCAAACTTGCTACATCATGGTTTATGCTTAAAGTGTAGTAACTCCCTTTCCCTGCATCATAGTCATAGTGAATACTGAGGGATGGATTAAAAGAAGCACCGTAGGCAATATTCATAAAAACTTCCTGTGACGGCCCCCACCCGTCTCTGTGAGGATAATTATAATGGGCATAGCCGGTGGTCAGCGTAAGATTCTCTCTCTTAATATCATATTGTAAATAGAGGTCAAACTCGTTCGACTTACTTGTGTGTAAGTC
>JADLDG010000123.1 GCA_020846775.1 Nitrospirota bacterium | reverse complement strand
CTGGTATCAACATGATGTTCAAAAGTGGCCTGAATTTAAGAAGAGGTATTTTGCTGAAATAGAAATGAAAGTTGAAACAATAAACGAACTTGTCAGCTACATAAGCAAGGGCAATGTGGTGCTTCTATTTGGTTACAAAGAATTACAACACAATAAGGCGGTTGCATTAGAAGAATATATAAATATGATTAATACGAGACAGCATGACGCATTTCACAAGTCGTTCAACCTGTTAAACTTTTAATAGTATCGTCTGACTTTTTTCAGCAGGTCATTCCCGGGCGCCCTGCCCTCTTTATATACGTCACAACAACACAGGCAGACCCTGGTGCTCAGAGAGTCTCAACGGAGCTCTGTCCTTGCTTCATTGGGGATAAGGTTAGAGTAGAGAATGGGTGAAACTACCGGGTTAGGTAGCAACAGGTCTGCAAACACAAAACCATCCCGATGAACAGCCTCTCCCAAAGATATCTCTATTGGGTTTTGAAACATTGGACCATCGAATGCAAAGCTATGAAATTCGCCATTTTCACCGCATGGGTCTACTCCTGCGGGAATATCGTCCAAAAAGGATTCATTGTATTCTCTACCAGCAAATTCCCTTGTAAGACGTTTCGGATCAATGCATGTGATCATGGCTTTTAATCCGCTGGGTACCATTTTTCGGGACAGTTTTTTTGTTGGAATGCCCCAAATAGGAAATATTGGCGCTATTCCGGTTCCTTTTAGACGATCTTCTCTATACCTCCGCACATCTTCGAGGAAGAGATCACCAAACGCAAAGCAATCGATATTTTCCTTTTTCGCTTCATCAATGAATGAGGTCATGGCATTATCATACTCACCGTTACTGCACGGATACGGAATCTGAATTATGTGTAGCGGAAGGCCGGCACTTCTTGCCTGTTGTTGAAGAAGCTCGACTCTTACACCATGCATGGCTACACGATTGAACTCTTTATTAACCGTGCAGAATAAACCAACCACGTCAGCCTGCGGCTCCTGTTGCAATACGTGTAGTGCCCACGCACTATCTTTACCACTGCTCCAGGAAAGGAGTGTTTTTCTTCTCATATACGCTTTCCTTCACCTGACTATTAAGAAAGCTGTATTAGCTTCCACGTCATAGCAACCTATCTCATACTACATCCATCCCGGATTGTTTTGAGAAATCTTTCGCATTATCCATCACTTGCCGCGCCCTCGCTTTGAAGTACGCGCAACATGCGCCGTAGTTCAATAAACCCCCATTTGCGCTTATTTTGCCGGTTGGCTGGCATACCATGAAGCCAGACTTTCAATAATGGCGTTGCTGTAGGGAACGCTCATCATGTGCATGGTACTCATCCTGTGCATAGTAGAGCTTTCGCGCTTGTCGTCGCGATATGCTCTTAGTGCCATGACGAGATAGTCCTTGTCCTGTCCTCTCATCTTAGGCGCGATTATCGCTGGATTGTCTTCGGTGTCATGACAGCGATCGCATTTTTCAGCAAGCTCCTGGGTCGAGCTCGGCGCCTGGTCAGCGGCTTTGGACTTCTGAACAGAGTAGAAGGCTGTGATGTTTTCAATGTCTTTATCGCTGAGCGCCGCCACGTACCTCTGCATGCCCCAATTTTGGCGGGTCTTGCGGTACGCCTTGGTTGCGTTTATCAGGTACTGTGGATCCTGACCAGCCAGGCTTGGCGTCGCGGCATCAGTGCTCACGCCGTGCTCGCCATGACAACCGCCGCACATGGCGGTCAGGGGCTCGCCGGCAGCCGGATCACCACGCAAGGGTGAGGTGCGCTGAGCAGGGGTTTGAACTGCAAAGTATAGCGCCAGGCTTTCGATTTCCAGCTTGCCTGAATCGCGCAACCTGGACTTCATCATAGCCGCTTCGCGATCATCCCGGTGATACTCCTGGAATGAGGCAACGAGATAATGTGGCTGCTGGCCGGCTAAACTGGGAGTACCGGGTATCCTGCTGTTGCCGTCGTCGCCATGGCACCTGACACACGCCGCCGCCAGCGCCTTGCCCTGCTCATATGGGGACGAATGCTTCATATCCGTAGCCGCGGCACTTTGGACTGGCGACTGGCTGGCGTAGTACGCGGCGACATTGCGCATGTCGGCTTCACTCATATGCCCGGTCAAATCCCTGAGGGCGGCATGAGTACGCTTACCATCCTTGTACTCATTCAGCGATGCGAGCAGATAGCGTTCTCTTTGCGCCGCAAGATGAGGAATGGCCGGGGCAAGGCCGCGCCCATCCACGCCGTGGCAACCCTTGCAGTCCCGCTCGGCAATCGTTTTACCCGCGTCTACATCTGCTGCAGATAGCTTTTCAGTTGTGGTTTTGGGGGTTGATTGGTTTTTATCCGCGCAGCCTATCAGCGCGACCGACAGCACTATTCCAACAATCAGATTTTTCATAAGAAACCCCGTAGGATTAATCATCTGCGATTTTCGTTCCTTCACATTGCCCACGCCATTTTCACCCTCATATTTCGCCAGATCTCCGGTCGTGATATAGTTGGTTTTATTACAGCGTGTGTTCGCGCCTGAATTCGTCCAGCAGCACCGTACCCGTGAAGATCACGTTATCCGGATGTGGATATTTATTTGGATGCACACGAGGAATATGCTCTTACGAGGCTAATCTATCAGCACAAGATTTTTCTGTCAACAGGAATTTTCTTGTGGTTGCATGGGACACATCTATATTCTCATGTTAAAATTGGTTACTAAAGTAGCATTGTAACCTCAAACCGATTTGCCCTTCACTGTTTCATAACAATAGATTACGACAATAATTACTTGATCGTATCATTTGCTACAATAGTGTGTGCTATGCGGTTCCTCAAAAAGTCTGGCTGAAAGGGGTGCTGCATTTGCCTTACGCAGTGATGGCATAATCCAGGTAAAATTGTCTGGCGGCCGGCCGGGAGTGACAAACCGGGATTGAGTGTTTGACTTTGGGTGCCATGTGGATTATTTTAACTATGAATTACCACGTTGCGGGGCGGCTTAATACAAATAAGATGGTATGTAAAATGATTATGCGTATAATTGAGACCACTTACGGGACGTTTCATAAGTAAATAAAGTATAAAGGAGAAATAATGTCGCAGAATTGGGAGAGGCTTGTGCAGATAATGGACAGACTTCGGGGTGAGAACGGCTGTCCGTGGGATAAGAAGCAGACGCGTGAATCTCTTAAGCCTTATCTCATTGAAGAATCATATGAGGTACTGGAGGCAATTGAAGAGAACGATTCAAAGAAGTTGAAGGAAGAACTGGGGGATCTGCTTTATCAGATACTGTTCCATGCAAGAATAAGCAAGGAAGAAAGTGAATTCGATATTGAAGATGTGTTGAGTGCTTCGTGTGAAAAGATGGTGAGGAGGCATCCGCATGTCTTTGGGGACAAGAAGGCGGATAACGCAGAAGAGGTGTTGAAACAGTGGGAGGAGATAAAGAAGGGTGAAAAGGGGAATGACAGAAAGTCAATCCTTGAGGGAGTACCTGTACACCTTCCCGCACTGCTTCGTGCCCATCAGTTACAGGCAAGGGCTGCAAGGGTGGGGTTTGACTGGGAACATGTTGATCAGGTCTTTGCCAAGGTCCAGGAGGAGATGGGTGAGTTTGAAGAGGCCTTCAGAGTGGGGGACCGCGAAGGGATGGAGAGCGAGCTTGGGGATCTGTTATTTG
>JADLDG010000122.1 GCA_020846775.1 Nitrospirota bacterium | reverse complement strand
CTGTCGGTACTGCAATGATTCCGTAACCAAGTATCATTATAAATGACCCGACTGCCTTACCAAAGGGAGTGCCCGGTGCAATGTCTCCATAGCCGACTGTGGTCAGGGTAACAATGGCCCAGTAGATCCCCTCAGGGATGCTGGTAAATCCGTGCGCCTTCCCCTCTATCAGATACATTACAGAACCAAGAATCGTTACTATGTTCAATATCGCGAAAAGGAAGATGATGATCTTTCTTTTACTTGCCCTCATGGCCTCCATCAGTACATTGGCCTCACCAACATATTGGACTATCTTGAGTATTCTAAAAACGCGCAGGACTCTGAGAACTCTGATAATCAGAAAATACTGGCTGCCAGGCATCAGGATGCTTAAATATGTTGGTACGATAGCCAGGAGGTCTACGACACCGAAAAAACTTGTAGCATAACGGAACGGACGTCCGACACACAATAGCCTCAGGCAGTATTCAATTGTGAAGATGATGGTAAAGAACCATTCAACCTTATAGAGGAAAATACCATAGTCAGCGTTAATACTCTCTACACTATCAAGCATTACAGCCAGGACACTCAAGAGGATGCTAATGAGTAATAAGATATCGAAGGCCTTCCCCAGGGGTGTATCGGCCTCGAATATGACCTCGTGCAGAAACACGCGGGTCTTTTCGTATCTGTGGTGTTTTTTATCCTGGTCCAATGTCATGATTTAAGTATCCACTATGTACATTAGCATTTTAAAAAATTTTCAATTATCGTAAGATTTCTTTCCACTGCTCCCCTGTTCTTTCGAATAATCCTGTTTCCCTTTTCTCCCATTTCCTGCTGTTTTCCGTTATTTTTCAGCAAATCCTTAAGGACATCTTTCAGAGAGTTTTTATCTTCTATCATCAGACCAGCCCCGCTCTCTAATATTTCCTCTGTTATCTGTTTGAAATTAAACATATGTTTTCCAAAAATGATCGGTTTCCTGTAATTCATTGCCTCCAGGGGATTCTGACCGCCGTGGGGTATAAAACTCCCTCCGATTATAACAACAGTTGCTATGCTGTAGAGAGTGGACAGTTCACCAATAGTATCAACAACTATGACAGTCTTGTATGACACTTCATTTTTCTCTGCTTTGTCGAGTCCGGTCCTTCTTTTAACGTCAAGCCCCATTGTTCTGATAAGCCTCTCTATATCTGCTGTCCTTTCGATATGTCTCGGGACAATGATCAATCTCAACTGTTCATCTTCTTTCAGACATTCAATGTATGATGACAGAATAATCTCATCCTCGCCAGGATGGGTACTGCCTGCTAACAGGACTTTATCGCCCTTATTTATTCCGAAGAAATTCATCTTTCTGTTAATAGCGTCATTATTCATCTCAATAAATTTCTGGTCATATTTCATGTTGCCGGTGACTTTTACAGATGTGGCAGGAGCCCCGATCTCTCTGATCCTCTCTGCATCCTCATCAGTCTGCATACAAAAAAGGTCAACGTTGGAGAGCACTTCCTTCATAAAACAGCGAAACCTCCTGTAACCTTTAAAGGCATCAGGAGAGATTCTGCCATTGATTATCAGTGACCTTGCCCCGGATCGTTTCACCTCTCTCAGGAAGTTGGGCCACAGCTCTGTTTCGACAGAGACATAGATGTCTGGTTTAACACGGCTGATAAACTTCTTAACAGACCAGGGTATATCAAATGGAGAATATAAAATCTGATCCACCTCAGGAAGTCTTTTGCGTGCCACCTCATTACCGGTAGGAGTCACTGTGGAAAGTGTAATCCTGATTTCAGGATGCCTTTGCCTGAGCTCTTTGATAAATGGCGTAGCGGCTATTACCTCTCCTACTGAGACGGCATGGATGTGGATGCGGCACCTATCGTCATCGGGCACAGAATTTAATTCTGTCCCCAGTCCCAGCTTTTCCCAAAAGCCCTTCCTGTGCTTCTCCTTTGCTGCTACCTTGTAGAGCCAGAACGGTGAAGTTATAATGACCAGTAATATTAATAGTAAATTATACAATATGTACATTATGTAATTCCTGTGTAATCTGTATTAGTGAGATTGCTTATAGTACTGGTCTGCCTTGTCCGTCATTTCGACAAGTTTCTTCTCAAGCTCTGCCCGTTTTTCCTCAATCTCTTCTTCAGAAGTATTTCTATGCACATATACAGGTTCTCCATAAATCACTACGACCCTCGTAAATGGATGGGGGATAATAAACCTATCCCAGCTTTTTAAAACAAAAGCCTTCTCTGCTCCATATGTTACAGGCAGGATTGGCTTGCCGCTGATTTTTGCAAGGTGGAGGATGCCCTTCTGGACTTTGAATACAGGCCCCCTCGAACCATCCACTGTAATAAATACGAGACCTTTATCTTTGACAATCCTTATCAGCTCCCGGAATGCCTTGCTGCCGCTCTTATAAGAGGAGCCGCGAATGGTCCTTACGCCGAACATCTTTAATGTCCGCGCAATTATCTCCCCGTCAGTACTCGGGCTTACAAGTGAGTAAAGCCGCCTCCCCTGCCACCTGTAGAGAAACGGTAAATAAAGCAATCGTCCATGCCACAGGGCATATATCGGATTAATATCTTTTCTTATCAGGGACTGCTCTGATTCAACTCCGACGACTTCCTTCCTGTACGTTAAACCGAGGAGGTAGATGATGAGCATTCCTATTGGCGGGATTACATATTTGATGATGATTTTTTTTATAACAGCCATCACCTGCCAGGTGTGAACAAGAAATTATTTAGCATTTCTGCCGTACCATTCCTGCAAGGATATTATATACATTGCCAAGCGCTGCAGCGCGGTGGCTTATCCTGTTCTTTATATCGCTTCCAAGTTCTGCAAATGTCTTTTCGTATTGAGGGACCACGAAAACAGGGTCGTAGCCGAACCCGGACGTCCCGCGGGCTTTTTCAGCAATTATACCAGGGCACTCCCCTTCTGCAATACTTACCTCACCTGCCGGAGTCGCAATGGCAATTACACATACAAACCTTGCGCCCCTTTTCCCGGGAGGGACATCTTTTAACAGCGACATCAGTTTTTTTATATTATCAGAATCTGCAGCTTTTTCTCCTGCAAATCTTGCCGAATATACACCGGGCGCTCCACCTAATGCATCAACCTCAAGACCTGAATCATCAGCAATAGAAACTTGTCCCGTAAACTTTGCTACTGTAAGCGCCTTTTTTGCGGCATTCTCAGAGAAATTATTTCCGTCCTCAATAATCTCAGGGATATCAGGATAGGACAAAAGTGTTTCTACTTCAACCACGTTCTTAATATCAGAATTGTTTATTATTGATTGAATCTCTGCTATTTTTCCGGAATTTCTTGTAGCGATAACTATCTTAAGCATAATTAATTGTGAACTGTCATGAGCCGGGGCGCACAACGGGTCATGAAAATAACTTGTCTCAATCTTTGTCATTCCCGAAATATTCTATCCACGATTAAAGAACTCGGGGACTAATCTGGTTTTAAACCAGACTCCCGCTTAAAACATGCGGGAATGACAAACAAAGGGTATTAACGAGTGAACCATCATGAGCCTCCTGTTCACAAAGGGGCATGAAAATCAGGTTGCCCAAAGCCCAATGAATTGGGCAACTACAAGCGCCTGGTTAGCAGTGTAGTTGCCCGATTTATCGGATTGACGAGGGATTTTCGGATGAACCCTTGTTTTTAGAACTCCCCCACCAACTTTCTCTGCATTTCCACCAACTCTTCTATCCCCTTTTTTGCAAGGGTAACAAGTCCATCCATCATATTCCTGGAAAATGGTTCACCCTCAGCCGTACCCTGTATTTCTACAAACTTTCCCTTACCTGTCATTACAACATTCATGTCTACCTCTGCAGTCGAGTCTTCGTCATAATTAAGGTCAAGGACAGGCTCTCCTTCCACAATGCCTACACTTACAGCTGCGAGGAAGTCTTTAATCGGGTTTACTGTCAGCAACCCATTCTTCTTTGCAAAATTTATGGCATCAACAAGGGCGACGAACGAACCGGTAATTGAGGCTGTTCGAGTGCCGCCGTCTGCCTGGATAACATCACAGTCAATCCATACAGTCCTCTCACCCAGCTTATCCAGTTCGATTACCGATCTGAGGGACCTGCCAATCAGACGCTGTATTTCATGCGTCCTGCCGCCTATCTTTCCTCTTGCGGACTCTCTTACAATTCTCTGCAGAGCCGAGCGGGGGATCATTGCATATTCTGCAGTGATCCATCCCTTGTTCTTTCCTTTAAGGTGAGGAGGTACTTTATCCTCAATAGTCGCCGTACAAATAACCTTTGTATCTCCAACTTCAATCAGGGCAGACCCCTCCGCATGCTTTATGTAATTCCTGTGAATCTTGACAGTCCTTAACTGATCACCTTTTCTGCCGTCTTTTCTTTTCACTCTAATATCACCCCCATATTCCAGTATCCAGTTTTTTCGAACTTATTTCGGGGTCTCCTAACCCTCAATCGCTTGAGACCCTGAAACAATGCTGAAACGAGTTCAGCTCTATGTTCAGTATGACATTGATCCACTGGCAGTGCCCTGCTAGAGAATCAATGTCACCTTCTCCACCTTCCCTATCCTCTCCCCAAGAAACCTGCTCCCCTGCTCTTCAAAGCGGCGGGGGACGTCGGTAACAAAATATCTCCTGACAGGGGCATTCACTTCCGTGTCTTTCCTGTCTGATCTGTCGGGGACAG
>JADLDG010000121.1 GCA_020846775.1 Nitrospirota bacterium | reverse complement strand
CTGTCGGTACTGCAATGATTCCGTAACCAAGTATCATTATAAATGACCCGACTGCCTTACCAAAGGGAGTGCCCGGTGCAATGTCTCCATAGCCGACTGTGGTCAGGGTAACAATGGCCCAGTAGATTCCCTCAGGGATGCTGGTAAATCCGTGCTCCTTCCCCTCGATCAGATACATTACAGAACCAAGGATCGTTACTATATTCAAAATCGCAAAGAGGAAGATGATAATCTTTCTCTTACTTGCCCTCATTGCCTCCACAAGTACATGGGCCTCTCCAACATATTGGACGATCTTGAGTATTCTGAAAACGCGCAGGACTCTGAGTACTCTGATAATGAGAAGATACTGGCTGCCGGGAATCAGGATGCTCAGATATGTTGGAACGATAGCCAATAAGTCTACAGCGCCGAAAAAACTCGTGGCATACCGGAATGGCCGTCCAACGCACAATAACCTCAGGACGTATTCAACCGTGAAGATGATGGTGAAGAACCACTCAACCTTATAGAGTAAATAACCGTAGTCGGCATTAATACTCTCTACACTATCAAGCATGACCGCCAGGACACTCAGAAGGATGCTGATTAGTAATATGATATCAAAAACCCTCCCCAGGGGGGTATCGGCCTCGAATATGACCTCGTGTAGAAACACGCGGGTTTTTCCGTACTTAAGGTGTGTCTTGTCTTTGTCTAATGACATAATTTAAGTATCCGCTATAGAGGGATCTGTATCTTATTTTTTGAATTTTAACACAGAACCATTCACCGTAGCAGTACATATTTGTCTATTATGGCAAGATTTCTTTCCACTGCTCCTCTGTTTTTAGCAATAATCTTATATCCCTTTTCTCCCATTTCCTGCTGTTTGCCGTTATTGTTCAGTAACCCCTGCAGGACATCTTTCAGTGAGTCTATATCTTCTATCATGTGACCGGCCCCGCTCTCTAATATCTCCTCTGTAATCTGTTTGAAATTAAACATATGTTTCCCAAATATAAGGGGTTTCCTGTAATACATTGCCTCCAGTGGATTCTGACCGCCGTGTGGTATAAAGCTCCCACCGATCATTACAACAGTTGCTATGCTGTAGAGAGTGGACAGTTCACCAATTGTATCAACAACGATGACAGTCTTGTATGGAACGTTATTTCTCTTTGCATTGCCAAGTCCGGTCCTCCTTATAACATCAAGCCCCATTGTCCTTGCAAGCCTCTCTATATCTGCCGTCCTTTCGATATGTCTTGGGACAATGATCAATCTCAGTTGTTCATCTTCTTTCAGACATTCAATGTAAGATGAAAGGATAACCTCATTCTCACCAGGATGGGTACTGCCTGCCACTATGACTTTATCGCCACTGTTTATCCCGAATAAATGCATCTTCTTGTTGATTGCGTCATTATTCATCTCGATAAATTTCTGGTCATATTTCATGTTGCCGGTAACTGTTACAGAACTGGCAGGTGCCCCTATATCTCTGATCCTCTCTCCATCCTCATCAGTCTGCATACAGAAAAGGTCAACGTTGGAGAGTATACGCTTCATAAAGCAGCGAAACCTCCTGTAACCTTTAAATGCATCCGGCGAGATTCTGCCGTTGATTATGAGTGACCTTGCCCCGGATCGTTTCACCTCTCTCAGGAAGTTTGGCCACAGCTCTGTTTCTACAGAAATATAGATATCGGGTTTAACGCGATTAATAAACCTCTTAACAGACCAGGTTAAATCAAATGGTGAGTATAATATCTGATCTACCTCAGGGAGTCTCTTGCGTGCCAACTCATTACCGGTTGGGGTAACGGTAGACACGGTAATCCTAACTTCGGGATGCCTCTGCCTGAGCTCTTTGATGAAAGGGATGGCAGCTATAACCTCGCCTACTGAGACGGCATGGATGTGGATGCGGGCCCGCCTGTCGAGTACCGAATTTAATTCGGTACCCCATTGGTTTTCTTTGGCAACGCCCAGTTTTTCCCAAAAGCCTTTCCTGTGCTTCTCTGTTACTGCTACCTTGTAAAGCAAAAACGGTAAGGTTACAATGACCAGTAATATTAGAAGTAAATTATACAATGTGTACAATATATATCCTGTGTAATCTGTTAATGTGATTGTTTATAGTACTGGTCTGACTTTTCTGTAATTTCTACAAGTCTCTTCTCAAGCTCTATCCTCTTCTCTTCGATCTCTTCTTCAGATGAATCTCTTGGCACATAAACAGGTTCACCGTAGATAACAACCACGCGGGTGAAAGGATGCGGGATGATAAATCTGTCCCAGCTTTTAAATACGTGTGCCTTGTCTGCCCCATATGTGATTGGCAGGATTGGTTTGCCGCTGATTTTTGCAAGGTGGAGAATGCCCTTCTGTACTTTGAATACAGGCCCCCTCGAACCATCCACCGTGATAAATACGAGACCTTTATCCCTGACTATCCTTATCAACTCCCGGAATGCCTTACTGCCGCTCTTATAGGAAGAGCCGCGAATAGTCCTTACACCGAACATCCTTAAGGTTCGTGCAATGATCTCACCGTCAGTACTCGGGCTTACAAGGGAGTAAAGCCTCTCCTGCCACCTGTAAAGAAACGGTAAAAAAAACAACCGTCCATGCCACAGGGCATATATCGGGTTAATACCTTTTCTTATAAGGGACTGCTCTGATTCTCCTCCGACTACTTCCTTCCTGTACGTTATTCCGATGAGGTAGATGATGAGCATTCCTATTGGCGGGATTACATATTTGATTAATAATTTTTTAATTACTGTCATCACCTGCCAGGCGTGAATAATGTAAAGGTTTTTATAATCTCTGAATGATTAGATCTTCAAGGATATTGCTGATCTTGCCAACCGCGGCTGCACGATGGCTTATCTTATTCTTTATCTCACTCCCCAGCTCGGCAAATGTCTTTCCATATTCAGGGACTACAAAAACAGGGTCATAACCAAAACCGGATGTCCCGCGTTCTTCTTCAGCAATTAATCCGGGGCAAACCCCTTCTGCAAGACGCACATTGCCTGATGGAGTTGCAATGGCTATCACACATACAAACCTTGCACCTCTTTTCTCTGAAGGGATGTTCTTTAACAATCCAAGAAGTTTTTTTATGTTATCAGGGTCTGCAGCACCTTCCCCTGCGAATCTTGCTGAATATACACCAGGCGCTCCATTCAATGCATCCACCTCAAGGCCGGAATCATCAGAAACAGCAATATGACCGGTAAATCTTGCAACTGTAAGTGCCTTCTTTGAGGCATTTTCTGAAAAAGTCCTGCCATCCTCAAGGATGTCTGGAATTCCGGGATAAGAGTCGAGGGTTTCTATCTCAACTTTGTCCATAAGCCCTGAGTTATTTATGATTGAGAGTATTTCCTCTATCTTGCCCTGATTTCTTGTTGATAGAACTATCTTCATCCTGAAATAACCTGTCAAATCCCCCCTAACCCCCTTTTATAACGCCCCCACCAGCTTTTTCTGCATCTCCACCAACTCTTCTATCCCCTTTTTTGCAAGGGTAATAAGTCCATCCATCATGTTCCTGGAAAATGGTTCACCCTCGGCCGTGCCCTGTATTTCTACAAACTTTCCCTTCCCTGTCATTACAACATTCATGTCAACCTCTGCAGTCGAGTCTTCGTCATAATTAAGGTCAAGGACAGGCTCTCCTTCCACAATGCCTACACTCACAGCTGCGAGATAGTCTTTAATCGGGTTTACTGTTATCAACCCATCCTTCTTTGCAAAATTTATGGCATCAACAAGGGCTACGAACGATCCGGTAATCGAGGCCGTTCGGGTGCCGCCGTCTGCCTGGATGACGTCACAGTCAATCCATATGGTTCTCTCGCCCAGCTTATCCAATTCGACGACCGATCTGAGAGATCTCCCAATGAGACGCTGTATTTCATGTGTCCTTCCTCCTATCTTGCCTCTTGCAGACTCTCGTACAATTCTCTGCAGGGCCGAGCGGGGGATCATTGCATATTCTGCAGTGATCCATCCTTTGTTCTTTCCTTTAAGGTGAGGAGGCACTTTATCCTCAATAGTTGCCGTACAAATAACTTTTGTATCGCCTACTTCAATCAGGACAGATCCTTCCGCATGCTTAATGTAATTCCTGTGTAGCTTAACAGTCCTTAACTGATCGCCTTTTCTGCCGTCTTTTCTTTTCACCCTAACCTGCCTTTCAAATCCCCCCTACCCCTCTTTTCTAAAGGGGGATCATGATTTCCCCCTTTGAAAAAGTAGGGGTAAGGAGGATTTTCATCGTTGTTATAGTATTAAATTCACCTTCTCCACTTTCCCTATCCTCTCCCCAAGAAACCTGCTCCCCTGCTCTTCAAAGCGGCGGGGGACGTCGGTAACAAAATATCTCCTGACAGGGGCATTCACTTCCGTGTCTTTCCTGTCTGATCTGTCGGGGACAG
>JADLDG010000120.1 GCA_020846775.1 Nitrospirota bacterium | reverse complement strand
TGAGGGTTAAGTTATAATCATTTGTCCCCCGTTCATCGGTATGTCCTTCAATGATAATCTGCTTATCAGGATTTTCTTTAAGAGATTGAATGTTTCTATTAAGTATCGGGTATGAATCAGGTCTCATAGTGTCTTTGTCAAAGTCAAAAAAGATGTCATCAATCTTCAGGACAAGACTGCTGGAATCATATATTCCTTCAGCAACAGTGTCTCTATCATCAGCTATGGAGGCTTCCTGAATATAAACCGCATCCTCCACGATTTTGCTTCCCTGAGCCCCTCTTCCCTGTTCACCGAGTACATTGTCAACCGTAGAAATCTTTTTGGAACATCCAGTTCCTGCCATCAGGACAATACTACAGCTAATTACAGCCAACACATTTACTCCATACTTTTTTACCATGACTTATTTTCTCCTTTGTTGTTGTAAAACCCTATTTATAATCTTTAAAAGCTTTTTCATCTCAAGTGGTTTTGGGACTACTGCATCTGCCCCCTGTCTTCTGGCTTCTATATGTATAGCCTCCTGACGTGATGCTGTCATAAGTATTACCAGCATGTGAGGCAATTCTTCCTTGGCTTTAGCAATGAGCGCCAATCCATCCAGGAGAGGCATAATAAAATCGGTTATTACAAGGTCATAGCTTCTCTCCCTGATTGTTTTCAGTGCCTCTAATCCGTTTATGGCGGTATCCACTAAATAATTCTCAGCCGCGAGTGTCTCTTTAAGCAGGGCGCTGGCAACAGGGTCATCATCAACTACAAGTATGTTGATAGCACTTTTCATCGTAACATGAAGAAATAGCAATCATTGTGCCATAAATAGAAACAACAATCTGAAAACAGGACGATTGACATAAGTTGATGAAAACAATGAATATAATATTGGTTTATATCATCACGTAAATTAATAACAGAGGATTAAATAATAGACATTATCAGCCATCTCGCCACACAGGGTGAGGCGGGTTTGCTAATTTTTCAGGGATTATTCTATGGACTGGTTATCATCTTTTTCAGATAGATTCAGATGATATCGTTCAGCCATTCTGTAAAGTGTCCTGCGGTCAACGCCCAGGATCTTTGCTGCCTCGCTCTTATTGCCACCGGTTTCTTTAAGAACCCGGATTAGATACCTCTTTTCCAGTTCTTCTAATGACATTAATTTGAATGGTGGAAGGTCATCTTCAGGATACGAATTATTTCTGACCTGTTCCGGCAGATCATCCGGCAGGATGACTGTATTTGTAGTAAGTACTACGGCACGCTCAATCGTATGCTGCAGTTCCCGCACATTACCAGACCACGAATAACGACATAGTAAATCCATGGCCCGAGGGCTGAAACCAGAAACTATTTTTTTTGTTTCAGCAGTATATTTTTTCAGAAAGTAATCGGCAAGAAGAGGAATGTCTTCCCTGCGGTCACGCAACGGCGGCAAGTTAATTGTTACAACCCTGAGCCTGTATAAGAGATCCTCTCTGAAACCCCCTTCCTTAACCTTGCGGTCAAGCGGCTGATTTGTCGCAGCCACTATCCTGACATTGACATGAATGGATTCTTTTCCGCCAACACGCCGTATTTCCTTCTCCTGAATCATCCGCAGCATCTTTGCCTGAAGAGGAAGGCTCATGTCGCCGATCTCGTCCAGAAAACAGGTGCCTTCTTCAGCCTCTTCAAAAAGACCCTTCTTACTGATTACTGCCCCTGTAAAGGCCCCTTTAACATGACCAAAGAGTTCGCTTTCAAGAAGATGCTCAGGCAAGGCAGCACAATTTACCACTACAAATGGCTTTGATGATCTGGCGCTGTTGTAATGGATGGCCCTCGCAATCAACTCCTTTCCAGTCCCGCTCTCCCCCTGGATAAGAACGGTGCTTGCACTATTAATAACCATAGCAACGGTCTTGTAGATATCCATCATCGGACGACTGTGTCCTATTATCTGGTCGAGTCCATATGCAATAGTTAATTCCCTGTGAAACCGTTCATTTTCATCTTGAAGGCGTTTTTGCATAATGGCTCGTCCGACTACAATTTTTATCTCATCTTCTCTGAATGGTTTGCTTACATAATCAAATGCCCCGGACTTCATAGCCTCTATAGCAGATTCCAGTGAACCGAAGGCTGTCATCATAATAACAAGTGTATCCGGACTGACCTGTTTACATACCTTTAATATTTCAAGACCATCAATCCCAGGCATCATGAGGTCTGTTATGACCAGATCATGGTAAGTGGATTCTATCTCTTTCACTGCTTCCCTGCCGCTGCGGACTGTATCAACCATATAACCCTCATCAGTCAACACCTCTGCAAGAAGCTGACAGGCTACTTCATCGTCGTCTACCAAGAGGATATGGCACGATTCTGATTCAGGTCTTTTCATAACGTTTAACCGGCAATATTGTTGTAAATGATGTACCTTTTCCAACCTGGCTGGATACATAAATCTCGCCATGATGGGTTTTAGCAATATCCCTGCAAATACTCAAGCCAAGTCCTGTCCCTCTGCTTCTCTCTTTGGTGGTAAAAAACGGTTCAAAGATCTTTTTCAGATTGGCCTCATCAACTCCTCGCCCGCTATCCCTGATTGTTATTGTTATTGAGTCATTGTTGCTATCTGCGTTTTGGCTGATACCGGTATTTACCTCCAGCTCACCTCCATCCGGCATAGCGTCCATAGCATTGGTAAGCAGATTAAGGAATAGTTCCTGGAGCTGATTAACATCACCTTCAATATCAGGCAATAACGGGTCTAAACTTGTTATTACATTTATTCCCCTGAGTGAGATGCCGGGTGCTATTAGATATAACAACTCATCCAGAAGTTTGTTAATCCGGACAGGCAACATATTGGGGACAGGTTTCCTTACTGTGTCCAGCAGGTCCTGAATGATCTGCACTACCCTTTCAACCTGTGTATGGATGATCTTCAACCTCTCTTCACGTTTGGCATCAGAGGTATCCCGCTTTAATCGGTGCAGATGTCCCAGTATAGAATGCAACGGTGTTCCTATACTGTGTGCTATGGCTGCGGCTACCTGTCCAGCAGCAGCAAGACGCTCTGACTGTGCGAGTTGGATTTGAGTCTCAGAAAGACGCTGGTTCAGACTGATAAGTTCGTTATATTTGTGATTTAATTCTTCTGTTGCCTGTTGAACTCTTTCTGCCAATTCATCATTAAAATTCCTGATCCTTGCTATCATTTGGTTGAATTGTTGTGTCAGCATACCTATTTCATCCCGTGAATAGGACTTGACCTGGCTTTTTAAGTCTCCTGCCTCTGCTTGAGCCATTGCTCCATTTAATATTGCGATAGGCTTACTCACTGTACGCCGCAGGTACCATACAAGAAAGATCAGGATTGCAAGGGCGGCTGTTGCAGTAATCATAAATGCCTGCCGTCGCTCTTCAATTACCAGGTCGTCAAACTCTTTCGTAGATATTTTAGCCCTTATCAGACCCGATACATCTTTCCTTATTCGAACAGGCGCCATGATGTTCCAGTATCGGTTAGTTCCATTCCTCTCCATGCTGGTGAGGACTTCTCCACGTTGAACCGCTTCAATTTTATTTATATCAGGTTCAGCAACAAGCTGATTCCCTTCTATGCTCTTTCTGGCGGTAAGAACTATTGTACCGGATGTCAGATCAAAGATATCAACCATTACTATATTAGGTCTTACATGAAGGAGTTTTTCCAGCTCTTCCTGCAGTGTACGCGTATCACGAAGCTCCTCCATTTCAACTATACCTGCATCAATCTGCTTCACAATGTTTATGTATCTTTCCCTGAGATTTTCTTCTGCCTTCTGTTCAGTGAGAGTCCTTGA
>JADLDG010000119.1 GCA_020846775.1 Nitrospirota bacterium | reverse complement strand
GGGTTTGACTGGGAACATGTTGATCAGGTCTTTGCCAAGGTCCAGGAGGAGATGGGTGAGTTTGAAGAGGCCTTCAGAGTGGGGGACCGCGAAGGGATGGAGAGCGAGCTTGGGGATCTGTTATTTGCGCTTGTCAATATAGGACGGTTCATTGAGGTGAGTCCTGAAGACGCCTTGCGAAAGACGATAAGCAGGTTTATGTCGAGGTTCAGACATATTGAGGAAGAGATTGCATTAAAGGGATTGGAGTGGAAAGATGTCTCCCTCGGGGAGATGGAGGATCTGTGGGTGGAGGCTAAGGAGATAGAGAAGAAGAAGGGGAAGGGACAGGGAGGTTGATAGAGGTATGAGATGGCAGCGGGATTTCATGATGAAAAAGAGAAATACACTTTTCAATCTGAAAATTATAATCCCATTTATTTTACTCGCAGTGGGTCAATATGGTTCTGCTGTATCCTCGGCCCAAAGGCAGGTTTACCTTGCTGAATATGACGGTGTAATTAATCCGGTAGCAGGAGAGTATATTGCTGAGGTTATAAAAAATGCCAACAAAAATGATGCGGCTGCAGTCTTAATTGAACTTGACACGCCAGGCGGGCTTGATACATCAATGCGGGATATTGTAAAGGAAATTGGCAGTTCCAGCGTCCCGGTAATCGTATATGTATCACCCTCCGGTTCAAGGGCTGCCTCTGCCGGAGTATTTATCACAATGTCTGCCCATATTGCAGCGATGGCGCCGGGGACAAATATCGGAGCTGCACACCCTGTTGCAGTTGGCGGCGGACAGATGGATGATACGATGAAGGAGAAAGTAGAAAATGATTCTGCTGCATATATAAAATCTATCGCAGGAAAACGAGGCCGGAATATAGAGTGGGCAGAGGATGCAGTCAGGAAAAGTGTGTCAATAACTGAGAAAGAGGCGCTCGATCTAAATGTCATAGACTTAATAGCTGAGAGCCGGAATGAACTTCTGAAAATGATTGACGGGCGAGAGGTGACGACGAATAAGGGAAAGATCAGGATTGAGACAACAGGCGCCGCAGTCCGGGAATTTCCCATGGGCCTGAGACTGAGGATATTGAATACCCTGAGCGATCCCAATATTGCCTATGTCCTGATGATCCTGGGCATTTACGGCATGTTCTTTGAGCTTGCCAGTCCTGGCACTATCTTCCCGGGTGTTGTTGGCGCCATATGCCTCATTCTGGCATTTTATGCATTTCAAACACTCCCTGTAAATTATGCCGGCCTCCTGCTTATTATACTTGGCATTATCCTCTTTATCGCAGAGATAAAAATAGTAAGCTATGGACTACTCTCTGTAGCAGGTGTAATATCTATGGTGCTTGGCTCTATCATGCTGATGACGGTAGATGCGCCATTCTTCAGGATATCGTGGATGGTTATAATCCCTGCGGCATTGATGACCGCCCTGTTTTTTGCTGTCGCAATAGGGCTTGCTGTGAAGGTGCACAAACGGCAGCCAATTAGCGGCAGAGAGGGTCTGATTGGTGAGGTTGGAGAGGCTGTCTCTGACATTAGTGCAGGGGGTACAGCGTTCGTTCATGGCGAGTTGTGGGACGCGAGGAGTGATGAAGCGGTCAGAAAGGGAGAAAAGATTAAGATTGTCGGGATTGAGCAAATGACAGTAATTGTAAAGAAGGTATAATTCAGGGTTTAATCGAAAGGTGGTGCAATTATGGAGCTTTTTTTGAGTCCTCTTATTATCATAATTATAACAGCTATGTTTCTCTACAGCGCTGTCAAGATACTAAAAGAATATGAACGAGGGGTTATATTTATGCTTGGACGCTTCTGGCGTGTAAAGGGCCCCGGACTTATCGTGCTTATACCAGGGATACAGAAGATGGTCAAGGTAAGTTTAAGGATCTTAGTCCTCGATGTCCCAACACAGGATATCATCACTAAAGACAATGTCTCTGTTAAGGTAAGCGCTGTTGTATACTTCCGTGTAATTGATTCTCAAAAGGCAATAATAGAAGTTGAAGATTATTTTTATGCAACATCACAGCTTTCCCAGACAACCCTAAGGAGTGTCCTGGGGCAGGCAGACCTCGATGACCTCCTGTCTGAAAGAGATAAGTTGAATCAGGACCTCCAGCGTATACTTGACCGTCATGCTGAGCCGTGGGGCGTCAAGGTGTCCAATGTTGAAATCAAGAATGTTGATTTGCCGCAGGAAATGCAGCGTGCCATGGCTAAACAGGCAGAGGCGGAAAGGGAGAGGCGTGCAAAAGTGATTCATGCAGACGGTGAATTTCAGGCATCACAAAGGCTTGCTGACGCTGCAGGGATAATGAGCGCAAATCCTACTACACTTCAGCTCAGATACCTCCAGACACTGACAGAAATTGCAACTGAGAAAAACTCCACCATTATATTCCCCTTACCAATAGACATACTGTCTCCCCTCATTAACAGGAAGGAAGCAGTTAAGTAATAATGATATTCAGGTTTATTGCCATATTGGCAACCTGCATGTTTTTCTGGACATCAGGAGGGCTGGCAGCTTCAAATGGTATTTCAGATATTCTGGTTACGAAGAGAAATTCTGAGCTGTTAGTCTCCGCCAGACTAAGTGGCGGTTTTACCCAGGAGATAAAGCAGGAGATAATCAATGGGGTAAAAAAAGAATTTTTTTATTACATGGTTATAAAAAGGGTGATTCCAGGCTGGCTTGATGAGGAGAAGGTATCCGGCACAATAAGATATTTGATAAAGTATGATATCCTCAAGCAGCAGTTTCTCGTAACCAGGACGGCGGCAGGCCTGAGCTCAG
>JADLDG010000118.1 GCA_020846775.1 Nitrospirota bacterium | reverse complement strand
TGAGTCACTTCATCTCCCTTTTACCTCCGTTAAACCTATCGGAATACTCTTTCTAATTCTGACAGCAGGGTACCTGCTGCTGAGTATTTTAAAAAAGAAGCCTTTTAAAATCCGGAGTTTTGAATTTTCGATTCCTCGTCCAGGGCTTTCTCTTTCACAAATAATTGTATCCTGCGTGGATTGGTCCATAGCGGGAAGTGTACTCTATTTCTTATTACCATCCTCAGAGGCACTATCATATCCCAATGTTCTTGGTATCTTTTTGCTGGCGCAGATTGCCGGGCTGGCGAGCCAGGTTCCCGGCGGGCTTGGGGTATTTGACACAATTGTATTAATACTTCTCTCACAAACATTACCTTCATACTCTGTAGTCGGATCACTCATTGTTTACAGGGGGATATATTATCTACTTCCCCTCGGGGTTGCGACAGCGCTTCTTGGAATACACGAGTTTCTTCAGAAAAAGAAGGTAGTTGTACAGGTAACATCTGTATTCGGGCAATGGATACCAAGGCTTATACCCCATGCGTTCGCATACATAACGTTTCTCGGTGGAGCCATTCTCCTATTTTCAGGTTCTACCCCCACTGTTATCTGGCGTTATGAATTGCTCCAGGATTTTCTGCCAATACCCGTAATCGAAGTTTCCCATTTCCTTGGCAGTGTTGTTGGTGTGTGCCTTTTGATCATTGCCTGGGGGCTTCAGAGAAGGCTTGACGGTGCATATATTATTACGCTGTTTCTCCTATTTGCCGGAGCAGTATTTTCTCTGCTTAAAGGTGCTGATTATGAAGAGGCCGCTATATTAGCAGTTATGTTTTTCGCGCTAATCCCATGTAGGAAACACTTTTACCGCAAGGCTTCTCTCATCAGTCAGAGATTTTCCGCTGGATGGGTCGGAGCTATAATTCTTATTCTTATCTGTTCTGTCTGGTTTGGGATGTTTTCATATAAACATGTAGAATATTCAAATGAACTCTGGTGGCGCCTGACTCTTTCCGGAGATGTCCCGCGGTTTTTACGGGCAACAATAGGAGCGATTGGGGCTGCCCTGGTCTTTGCAATGGTCAGGCTTCTAAGCCCTGCTACACATGAACCTGAAGTTCTAAGGATGGAAGACCTGGATATTGCAAGGAGTATAATCAGGAATTCAGAGAATACTTATGCTAATCTTGCCCTTCTCAGGGATAAGTCGCTGCTATTCAGTGATAACAGAGATGCATTCATAATGTATGGCATCGAAGGTCGCAGCTGGGTGGCGCTGGGTGACCCTGTTGGCAAGGAGAAAGAAATGCCGGAGCTTATCTGGCATTTCACGGAGATCTGTGACCGTAAAGATGGGTGGACAGTATTTTATGAAGTTCAACAGAAGAACTTATTCTTATACCTTGATCTTGGTCTCACCTTGCTCAAACTTGGAGAAGAAGGCCATGTCAGACTTGAGTCATTTTCTCTTGACGAAGGCAATCGTAAAGACTTTCGACGAATTCATAACAAACTCACGAAGGAAGGATTTACATTTGAGATAATCAATCAGGGTGATGTCCCTCTTATATTACCTGAGTTTAAGAAAATATCAGATGCATGGTTAGCTGAAAAAAATACCAGAGAGAAGGGATTTTCACTTGGTTTTTTTGATGAGGAATACCTGAAAGAATTTCCGGCAGCAATAGTCAGAAAGGATAAAAGGATTATGGCATTTGCCAATATCTGGCCCGGCGGTGAAAAGGAGGAGCTTTCACTTGATTTAATGCGGCATGTTCCGGACGCCCCTAATGGTCTTATGGATTATCTTTTTATAGAAATTATGCTCTGGGGAAAAAACGAAGGATATCACTGGTTTAATCTTGGGATGGCCCCATTGTCAGGTCTGGAAGCCCATGCCCTTGCTCCTCTTTGGAATAAGCTGGGTTCATTTGTATTTCGTTATGGAGAACATTTTTATAATTTTCAGGGACTTCGTGAATATAAAGATAAATTTGACCCGGAGTGGGAACCGAAATACCTTGCATCACCCGGAGGCCTGGCCCTGCCGCGCATTCTTGCAAACCTTGCTACCCTGATTTCAAGAGGTTTAAAGGGAGTTGTCGCTAAATGAACAGGGCGATCAGCCGCTGTTCAAGCCTTTAGCGATACGGTTGCCGATCTCCTTATCGATGTTGCGCCAGTATTCAAGAGCACGCTGCAGCACGGGTTTGGACACACCTTTCTTAAGGTGTCCGACCACGTTGGAGACCAGCCGGTCGCGCTGCCCATCGTCCATGACCTCACGCACCAGGGTTCCGGGTTGGCCGAAGTCGTCGTCCTCCTCATGAAGTGTATAGGCGGAGCGGATGAATTTACCGCTGGCATCCCATATCGCTGCCTCGGGATAGCGCTTACCGTCAGCCTGCGGGCCGCCCTTTGAGTTCGGTGTGTATACGGGGTCGGATACGTTCTGAACCCGCATCGCCCCGTCCTTGCTGTAGCTGTGAACAGGTGCCTTTGGCCGGTTGACCGGTATCTGCTTGTAGTTGACACCCAGGCGGTGACGGTGGGCATCGGCGTAGGCGAAGAGACGTCCGAGCAGCATCTTGTCCGGGCTGACACCGATTCCCGGCACGAGGTTGTTCGGTTCGAACGCCGCCTGCTCGATCTCGGTGTGGAAGTCTGTCGGGTTGCGGCCCAGAGTCAGCCGACCGACCTCGTGCAGCGGGTAGTCACCGTGCGGCCACACTTTCGTCAGGTCAAAGGGGTTAAACCGGTAGGTCTCGGCGTCCTCGAAGGGCATGATCTGTACCTTCAGCGTCCAGCTGGGGTGATCACCCCTCTTGATTGACTCGAACAGGTCACGCCGGTGGTAGTCAGCGTCAACCCCGGCTATCCGGTCGGCCTCTTCCTGCGTGAGGAATTCGATACCCTGGTCGGTCTTGAAGTGGTACTTCACCCAGAAGCGCTCGCCGTCCAGGTTTATCCACATATAGGTGTGGCTCGAGTAGCCATTCATATGCCGCCACGTCTTGGGAATCCCGCGGTCACCCATCAGCCACGTGACCTGGTGCGCCGACTCGGGAGACAGGGTCCAGAAGTCCCACTGCATGTCGTTGTCGCGCAGTCCGCTGTCTGCACGGCGCTTCTGGGAGCGGATAAAGTGCTGGAACTTCATCGGGTCACGTATGAAGAACACAGGAGTGTTGTTGCCCACCATGTCGTAGTTGCCTTCGCTGGTGTAGAACTTCAGTGCAAAGCCGCGTGGGTCCCGCCAGGTGTCAGGGCTGCCGCGCTCTCCGGCCACCGTCGAGAACCGGATCAACGTGTCCGTATTCGTTCCCGGCTGGAAGACCGATGCCTTGGTATAGGCGCTGACATCGTTGGTCACCTCGAAGTGTCCGAAGGCCCCGGCACCCTTCGCGTGGGGCTGGCGCTCCGGGATCCGCTCCCGGTTGAAGTTGGCCATCTGCTCGATGAGGTAGTGGTCCTGCAGCAGGATGGGTCCGTTGGGCCCCACAGTGAGAGAATACTCGTCGCTGGGAACGGGGATCCCGGCATCGTTTGTTGTGTGTTTTAGGTCATCGTTTTTCATGGTAACACCTCCTTGAAAAATTCAAACTATTTTCTCTTTTTTTCTATAGTTCATACAGGACAATCAATATACTTGAGTATCACACTACTATCCATAACTTAAGGTGTCAAGTCTGTCTAATATGAATTCTTATAGCCTTGACAAGGGTTATTCCCGGATGTATATTACGCAAATGAAAAGATCAAAACCTGAATTAAAACCCTTTGGGAAGGGAAGAACTCCTGCAGATACCTCTGTTAAAAGAGATGGGTACGAGTTAATGGGGAGGATATGGATCGAGGGAAAGGACGGGACATTTCTCGGATATGGGAGGGTTATCCTGCTTGAAAGGATAAAAGAATACGGCTCCATCTCAGAGGCGGCGAAATCAATGAACATGTCCTACAGGCATGCATGGGAACTTGTTGATTCCATCAACAGGCAGGCAAGGGAGCCTCTTATTGAGACAGCCACAGGGGGCAAAGGAGGGGGAGGTGCTAAACTCACCACTGCAGGGGAGAGGGCGGTATTGGCATTCAGGGACCTGCATGCCAGATTCAAGGATTTCTTAGAGAAAGAGGTAACGAATGTTAAGGCATAAAATTATTTGTCAATCGTTATGCATAATTTACGATATCGCCACATGAAAGGGGACATGCCAGCATGGAGTACCGTTTGAGATTTTCAACAGGAGTTTATTTAACAATCCTTTTAATGATACCCTGCTTCTTTACAGGCAGCGCAGCTGCGCAGGAGGCGGGTAAAGCAGGAGAGGCGGTATCGGGTAAGTTAATGCCAGTTGTGGGAGGTTATGTTGAAGGATATCGTGGGAAGGATAAGCATTTCCCCGGTAAATGGATTGAGTCTCGGTTTATCGGGCTATACCGGCAGAGGGGAAGGTGAGACTGAGCAGATAGCGGTAAAGGAGACTGCATATGGTGTGGATGCGGAGTATGTGCTGAATTTCGGGATTCACTTGAGAGGGGAATACCTGGCGGCAAGGTGGAAAAACTGGGATGTGGCAACCGCCAGTGCCTCATCTGGAAAAACGCAGCAACCCCGTGGATGGTATCTCCAGACCTCCTGTCAGCTCCCTCCTATGCCGGATCTGGAGGTCCTGGCAAGATACGAAGACTATGAGAAGGACTCCAATACGGACGACAGCCATTTGAAGACGACCACTCTGGGTATGACATACTATCTGAAAGGCAAGAACAGGATTACGGCAAATTATCTGATCAGGGATGCCGGTGAGAGTCCAATCGTCACTGCCCAGGAGACAGATGCAACCAGTTCCAGGATAGGAAATCTCTTTCTGGTCCAGGCCATTACCGTCTTTTAAACCGTCAGGGAATCTTATAAAATAAAGGAGACAAACAATGGGTCAGTATAAAAATAAAATCAGTTTCCCGATCATAGTCCCGGTACTCTTTTCTTTGGCCGTTGCAGCACTGCTATACCTTTTATCGCCGGGAAATGCGGCGGCAGGAGAGAGGAGCATCACTGTAGCGGCGGCTTCAGATCTTAACTTTGCATTCAAAGACATAGCTGCCGTGTTTGAAAAAGAAACGGGGATTAAGGTCATATTCTCATTCGGCTCCACCGGCATGCTCGCAAAGCAGATATCCGAAGGGGCTCCATTTGATATCTTCTTTGCGGCAGACCGGAAGTATCTTGAGGATTTGAGCAGTAAAGGCCATGTCATTCCTTCCTCTGTTGAGCGTTATGCACGGGGCGTGATCGTCCTTGCCGTAAATAAATCCTCTGGATTAGAAGTCAGAGATTTAAAGGACCTTTTGAAATCTAAGATCAGAAATGTGGCAATTGCCAATCCGGACCATGCCCCTTATGGAAGGGCGGCCATGGAGGCATTGAAGTCTGCCGGTTTATGGGATAGACTGAAGGAAAAGCTTGTCTACGGAGAGAATATCAGGCAAACCCTCCAGTTCATCCAGTCCGGTAATGCACAAGCCGGGATAGTAGCGCTCTCTCTGGCGAATGTGCCGGAGATTACTTATGTAAGGATAGACTCATCTCTCCATAACCCGATTGATCAGACCATGGGGATTGTGAAAACATCTAAGGATCCGGAGGCCGCAGAGTCCTATATTCGCTATGTGAAGGGTCCTGCGGGGAGTGAGATTATGAAAAAATATGGTTTCATAATACCTGAGTAAGATGAACCTTTTTCCATTATATCTGACTGTTAAGGTCTCTTTAATTTCTACGATCTTTACAGCCTCAATAGGCCTAGTGCTGGCCTGGGTCCTGGCAAGGAAGAGGTTTTTCGGGAAGACTGTTCTCGATGTCCTCATCATGCAGCCTCTGGTGATTCCTCCGACCGTACTGGGTTACTATCTGTTAAGTGCCTTTGGAGTTGGAAGTCCCATAGGGCAGTTCTTTGATAACGTCCTCGGAATACAGATTGTGTTCACATGGAAGGGGGCTGTGCTCGCAGCGATGATCTCATCCCTGCCGTTGTTTGTAAAACCGGCTAAGGCTGCAATAGAAGGGGTCGGGGACGACCTTGAGAATGCCGCACGCCTCCTTGGGAAGACGGATCTCTATATATTCAGGACGATCACTCTACCAATAGCATGGCGCGGTATCCTGGCCGGAATAGTTATGGCCTTTGCACGGGCTACCGGTGAGTTCGGTGCTACACTGATGGTGGCTGGAAACATCCCTGGGAGGACGCAGACCCTCCCGATCGCCATATACGATGCGGTACAGAGTGGAGACACTTCTACTGCTAATGTCCTTGTAGGCATCATTACGCTATTTTCCTTCCTGGTGCTCTACATCGCAGAAAGGTTTACCAAGGGGAGATTTTAAATGAATAGGAATTCCGGAAATCCCGGACATCCTGAAAGGTGTATTTTGGATGAATCTTAAAGTACGTCTGAAAAAATCCTTTGACGGTTTCAATTTAGATATAAACCTTTCAGTAAAAGAAGATCTCCTTGTATTGTTCGGTCCATCAGGGGCAGGCAAGAGCCTGATCCTCAAAATGGTCTCAGGGATAGTTGTTCCCGACGAGGGGATTGTTGAAATAGGCGCTGAGAGGGTCTATGACTCGCAGAATCATATTGATCTTCCGGTGCGAAACAGGCGTATAGGATACCTCTTTCAGGATTATGCACTCTTTCCCCATAAGACCGTATATGGGAATATTGCCTACGGTATAAATCAGCTTGAACGTTCCATCGTGCAAAAAAAGGTTGGAGAACTTATTGACGTAATGCGTCTCAGCGGACTTGAAAAGAGATTTCCTCATGAACTCTCGGGCGGGCAGAAACAGAGGTGCGCACTTGCCAGGACCCTGGCCATAGAGCCGAGGGTGCTGCTCCTGGACGAGCCTTTCTCAGCGCTTGATTTCCAGGTGAGGGAAAAGCTACGGGCGGATCTACTGAGAATCCACACCCTCTATCCCATCACAACTATACTCGTGACGCACGATCTTGAAGAGGCCTATATGCTGGGTAAGAAGATTGCGGTTATCAATAACGGACGCATCGAACAGGCAGGTCCGAGGGAAGAGGTATTCTACAAACCCCGGACAAGAAGTGTTGCAAGGTTCATAGGCACACGGAATATTTTTGACGGTACGATAGAAGGGATGGACGGCCATCTGGTTACTATGCGGAACAAGGATATAGGTTTGGTTAAGGCCTTTGTTTCAGAGGGGACAGAGTTACAGACAGGGCAGGATGTTTCGTTCTGTATCAGACCTGAGGAGGTCATGATAATCAGACCTGACAGGCCCCTTGACAAAAAAGTACACGACAATATTATTGAAGGCGAGATTATATCAATCATGGGCAAAGGCTCAACGCAGATTATGTTTTTAAAAACCGGGGGCGGGGATACCTTTCTTAAGATAGAAATACCAAATTTCGTGGCAAGGAAGTTATCCCTCGATAAAGGAAAGCGCATTCGGGTGTCCCTCAAAAAAGAAAACCTCTGGGTAATCCCTTAGAGAGTAACCTGAAAAAGGAGGATAAAGATGAATGAAGTCAGAAAGATTAGAAAGGTATTGAAGAGTAAGCCGGTTCTTGAAGGTGCAGGGGTTCACTTGAAACGCGTTTTTGGATTCAGTGAAGTCCCAATGCTTGATCCGTTCCTTCTTCTGGACGATTTCCGTTCCGACAATCCGGAACACTATTTAAAAGGGTTTCCATGGCATCCACATCGCGGGATTGAGACCATAACATATGTCCTCAGCGGAAGGGTGGAACATGGTGACAGTATGGGAAACAAGGGTGTGATATCGGCTGGTGACATGCAGTGGATGACCGCCGGCAGCGGGATCATACATCAGGAAATGCCCAAGGGTGGTCCCAACGGCCTGATGGGCGGATTTCAGCTCTGGGCCAATCTGCCCGCAAGCAGTAAGATGATGGAACCCCGATACCGGGAAATAACCAGCGCAAATATCCCGGAGGTTGTATTGGAGAATGGCACAAAAATAAAGGTCATATCCGGCAGGCTGGGGAACATTCAGGGACCTGTTCAGGATATTGTAATTGACCCTGAGTACTTTGATATTACAGTAAACGCCGGATCCAAATACACTCACCAGACCAAGCGTGGTCATACGGTCTTTGCATACGTTATTGAGGGAACAGGATACTTCTGTAATGAAAAGAATCCCTTTTCATTTGATGTTGAAGGTGTTAACTATTTCGATATGCAAAGAGATCCGTTTATAG
>JADLDG010000117.1 GCA_020846775.1 Nitrospirota bacterium | reverse complement strand
CTGCCGCCATATATAACATAGGGTGATTCTGCTGCCGCACCAGCAATTGCCAACCACTTTATTAGTCCTGTAAAGTAATCTTTGGTCACAGTCTGGCCTGATTTTATCTCTATCGGAACGAAAGTATCGGTCTTTTCAACCAGCACGTCTATCTCATTTCCTGTGTTGTCTCTCCAGAAATAGAGGTTTGAAGCCAATCCCCTGTTATATCTTCCTTTTAATAACTCACTGACCACGAGGCTTTCAAAAAGAAAGCCCCGCATAGCATGTATGGACATCTGCTTCACATCATTAATACCTAACAGCCATGCAGCAAGCCCGGTATCGTAAAAATAAAGCTTGGGAGTTTTGATGAGCCTCTTTCCAAAATTCTTGTGGTGAGGTTGCAGAAGGAATATGATATAGCTTGCCTCTAATATTGACAGCCACGCCCTGGCCGTGTTGTGAGTGATGCCGCAATCATTTGCCAGTCCGGAGAGATTTAGCATTTGCCCTGTTCTGGCTGCGCACATCCGAATAAATCTTTGAAAGACGCTTAGATCCCGCACGTTAACCATTTGCCGTACATCCCGTTCAACGTAAGTAAAGATATAATTGGCATACCAGTTTGAAGGAGAAAGTTCCCGGTCATAAACAGGAGGATAGAATCCTTTCAGGAGTAAATCGTCTAGACCTTTATACATTACACTGCCTGTTTTAAGTTCCGCAAGGGAAAAGGGTAACAGGTGCAATAGGCCGGCACGACCCGCCAGAGACTGTGTGATGCGCGACATGAGCCCGAATTGCTGAGAACCGGTCAGGACAAAGAGTCCATGCCGTTTATCTCTATCCACGATGCCCTGAAGGTACGAAAATATTGCAGGGCAACGCTGGGCCTCGTCCAGCACCGCTCCATCAGGATACCTGGCCAAAAAACCCCGCGTGTCTTCATTGGCAAATTCCAGCTGATCTGGTTCTTCCAGAGATACGTATGGTATATGCTTAAAAACAAACCTTGCAAGCGTAGTTTTCCCTGACTGTCTTGGGCCAGTTATAGTAATTACAGGATACCCCTTTGCCAATACTTTGAGTATATGAGCTGCATGACGGTTTATCATGAAGAAGATTATACAGCGAATCAGCTAATTGTCAATTGAATTGACAATCTGTAAGAAATCCTAAAAAGGGGAGTGATATGTTCACGATGCAGTGAGAATGACGGTAGTCAATAAATACCATGCACTAAAATAGCACCATTTACACTCTCCACTGCACCTGTTCCAATGCATTGCATAGAAGCCTGACATAGATAATTTTAATAATTTCAACGAGTTAAGAAACGGCAAGGATGTTGCTGTTTCAATTCATAACAGCATGCCGGAAAAATCATAAAGAAAGGAGGTGATAGAAATGTTTAAGTCGGGTAGAAAATTGTGGCTTATAATCTCAGTTGCAATAGCCCTGATGGCTGGGAGTGTTGACAGATCTCTGGCTACATTACTTACGATCTCGAATCCAGACTTCGAAGACGTAGAACTGTTGGATGGAGGAGCTGCCCTGAATATAGATGGGTGGGGTGGTACAGAAATATATGGAACACGGAATCCGTCATCTACTCTCTTTGATACAGACTACGAGAATGGCAATGTGGCATGGGTTAACTCTGGTTATATATTCCAGGTTCTTCCATATAATATAGCAGCCGGTCATCTGTACACACTTACTGTGGATGCAGGATATCAGACGACAGCTTCTTGCCCTTCTTGTACGTCATTTGACTACATTATTGAATTGCTGGCAGGGGGAACTTTACTCAATTCGTACGCGGGAACAGGTACAGCGGGTGCATGGGATAAAGATGTGAGCCTGAGCTATTTAGCTTATGAAAGCGGAGGACCATTGGAGATTCGCCTTCATACCGGCGGCAAGCGATCCCACTTTGATAATGTAAGGTTGAGTAATACGGCCGTTCCTGAACCCGGTACTTTAATGCTGCTCGGCTCAGGACTGCTGGGACTGGCAGTGTTTGGAAGAAAGAAGATACAGTTTGCATAGATCATAATGTCCACAGGATATCAATCCAATGCTGTGGGCGTCTTTATTATCTCTCAGATAATCCGGAAGTGACCCTCGGTGAATGAAGGTGCCGTGGATAATTACAAGTGGACCCTCTTCACCGGGGTGTTATGTCCAGGAGACATCAGCCCTTGCGAAGACCCCGGGGCTGTAGTATTCTTTAATCATTAAGGTCACTTTAACAGCAAGTGCATGGAGATATAAAGATGCTGAGACAAAAGGTCAAGCTTACATATAACGAATACTTCAACTTACCGGATGAAAAACGGTATGAACTTATGGATGGAGATCTGTATATGGTCCCAGCGCCGGATTTCTATCACCAGATCGTATCACGAAACATAGAGTTTGCGCTCTGGAGTTTTGTAAAGAAGAAGATGCTTGGGGAGGTGGTTGATGCCCCTGTTGATGTTGTACTTTCTGAAGAAGATGTGCTGCAGCCCGACATTATTTATATCTCCAATGAAAGGAGAGGGATTGTGACGGAAAAGAATGTGAGCGGCCCCCCTGACCTTGTAATAGAGATACTGTCTCCATCAACAAAGGAAAGGGACAGATTGGTCAAACGCTCCCTTTATGCGTTACATGGTGTGAAAGAATACTGGATTGTTGATCCAGCGGCGCAAAGCATAGAGGTTATGCACCTCATTAATAAAGTGTTTGACTTATACGGAATCTTTTCCCTGGAAGATACCCTGACATCACCACTTATCGAAGGATTTTTGTTACCGCTGAAAGAGGTCTTCGTCTGATAAAATATTCTCCGTCTTATGTCTCAATTTATTCTTGCTTCTCTGAATCTTTTATCACGCCTTATCAGATCATTTTTCCGGACCCCGTGCGGTACCTGCATATAAATTATATCTTCATTTCTCGCTGAAGAAATAGTCACTCCGTAGGCAGTCTTCATTTCATCCGCCTTAAACTCCTGTTCTTCAAGCCCCGGTGTTAAGAACTCTACAGGGTCGCCGGCATCAAGCCTGTTTCTCAACTGAACCTTTGCGACAAGGCCGTCCACATCTATCACGACGCCAACCAGTTCATGGCTCATTCTGTATATCTCGCCATCGAAGTTATAATCTTTGTCATCCTGTTTTCCAAAAAACATACCTGTCGTGTATCCCCTGCTGCTGAACATGGAGAGCTCCCTGAGCCACCTTTCATCAACTTTGTACTCATCAGTGTCAGTACCAAGTTTATTTATAGCCTCCCTGTATGTCTTCACAACACCCGCAAGATAATTAATCCCCTTCATCCTTCCCTCTATCTTAAAGCTGTCTATCCCCGCCTCTTCAAGCAGATTTAAATGTTCGATCATGCAGAGGTCCTTTGAGCTCATGACGTATGTACCCCTCTCATTTTCATACACGGGAAAATGCTCCCCCGGTCTCTTCTCTTCCATAAGGGTATAGTCCCATCTGCAGGAGTTGGTGCATTCACCCATATTAGCGCTCCGGTCCGAAAGAAAGCTGCTGATATAACACCT
>JADLDG010000116.1 GCA_020846775.1 Nitrospirota bacterium | reverse complement strand
TAGAACGAAAATATGTAGTGTCCAGCCAAAACAGCGGAAGATTAAACCTGTCTCTTATCAAGCAGACTATGCTGGATATGGGAGTACAGGGGATGGGACTTAAATCAGAAGATATGAAAGTTTTGAAAATGCTTTCAAAGAACCCTAAAGGTATGGGTAAAAACAATATTGCCCAAGCCTGCGGACTTTCAGTTACTCATTACACAGAAATGGTTGAGCCATTTCTTAAACGACGAGGATGGATAGTGACAAGCCACAAGACATTTATAACCAGAGAAGGGCTATCCCTGTTAAAAAAGGAGAACTCTATTAAAAACGATCCGAATTATTAGGATCTCTTGTCATATGTTTGGTAAGACAATACTATTCGCCATCTTTATTCCTGACCTTGCCTCTGCTGGTATAAACGGCCTCCATCCATTAAGGAGATAGAGCCTTAGAAGGCCTTAATTTGACAGTAGATTCTCGTTTAAAAAAACTTGTAGTCGCAGGTCCATTGCCAGTGGCTTATGTAAGATGAAATAATGGTTTTCCTGTGGACACCACACCTATCCCTGTCTATTTATTCCTGGGTAAGTATGTCCCAGGCGTCTGCGGTAAAAAATAAAATAAATCATAAGAACCATGATTATACCATCTGTGGTTTTAAAGTTAGCCTGGTATTAATGGCCATTTCCATAGTATCTTGAGCCTACTGGGTATAGATTTTTTTTCGGGCATATGCTAATGTTATGTCATCCATGCGCGCTGCAATGTATTACAACAACCGGGATATCCGCGTTGAAGAGATGCCGGTACCGCAGGTCGGCGCCGGCGAAGTGCTTATGAGGATCATGTCGAGTGGTATCTGCGGCAGTGATATCATGGAGTGGTACCGGATTCATAAGGCGCCGCTTGTCCTTGGCCATGAGGTTGCAGGTGAGATTGCCGAAGTGGGTGAGGGGGTTACTCAATACAAGGCCGGAGACAGGATATCTGCGTCACACCACGTCCCGTGTAATACCTGCCACTACTGTCTTAATGGCCACGCTACTGTTTGTGAGACACTTCGGAAAACCAAATTTTATCCAGGCGGTTTCTGCGAGTATGTCCTTCTGCCTTCGATCAATGTTGACCGTGGGATATATCTCCTGCCGGATGAGGTTTCCTTTGAAGAGGGGAGCTTTGTTGAACCGCTGGCCTGTGTCCTTCGTGGACAAAGACTTATGTGTATTCATCCCGGGAACAGTGTCCTTGTTGTAGGCAGCGGAATATCAGGAATACTCCATATAAACCTCGCAAGGGCTCTTGGTGCAGGGAGGATAATTGCAACCGACATATCTGAATTCAGGCTGGAGTCTGCAAGAGGCTTTGGTGCAGATCACGCTATAGATGCAAGGGACTTTTCTACGGATTATCTCAGGGATATCAATGACGGCAGGCTTGCGGATGTTGTAATTATCTGTACCGGCGCAAAGAGTGCGATTGAACAGGGTCTTCAATCGGTGGAGCGAGGCGGCAGGGTATTATTCTTTGCCGCTACCGATAAAGGTGTGACTATCCCGATATCGTTTAATGATTTTCTGTTCCGTAATGAAGTAACGCTTGCCAGCTCTTATGCAGGAGACCGGGCGGACCACATAACAGCCCTTGAATTGATAAGAAGCAAAAGGGTCAATGTTCGTGATATGATAACACATAGGTTCAGTCTTGAAGATACAGTCAAAGGCTTTGCACATGTAATTGACGGCAAGAATTCAATTAAAGTAATTATAGCGCCGCAGAAATAAAAAGGAGGATTCAAATGGATTGGGGGATGAAAAATCGTTTAGCACAGATTATTAAACCGAACGGCAGGTGTATGTTTATGCCTATTGATCATGGATATTTCCAGGGCCCGACTTCAAAACTTGAAAAACCGGGTGAGACTATCAAGCCTCTCCTTCCATACAGCGATGCCTTGTTTGTGACCAGGGGTGTATTGCGTGCAAGTGTGGACCCGGGCAACTCAATACCTATCATCCTGAGGGTATCCGGCGGAACCAGCATGGTTGGAAATGACCTGGCCAATGAGGGGATAACCACTTCTATTAAAGAGGCGGTGCGTCTTAACGCTGCTGCAGTCGGTATGTCGGTCTTTATCGGGAGCGAGTATGAACGCCAGACATTGCTTAATCTGGGTCAGCTTGTAAACGAAGCAGAGGAGTATGGCATCCCTGTCATGGCAGTGACAGCCGTTGGAAGAGAGCTTGAGAAACGTGATGCCCGTTACCTCGGTCTCTGCTGCAGGATTGCTGCTGAGATCGGGGCAAAGGTCGTTAAAACATACTGGTGCGAGGATTTCGATAAGGTGGTTAACGGCTGTCCTGTCCCTGTAGTCATAGCAGGTGGACCAAAAGTGGATACAGAGAAAGAGGTATTCGAATTCGTCCACGACGGCATGCAGAGAGGCGCTATTGGTATAAATCTGGGAAGAAACATCTGGCAAAGCCCGCATCCGGTGCCGATGATCAAGGCGCTGCGCCATATTATCCATGAGAATGGCACAGTGGAAGGGGCAGTTGAAGTCTTCAACAGTGCTATGAAGAAATAACGGCGGCACAAGTTTTTATCCGCCGATATATACGCACGACAAAAATCCTCTGACAGTAAATCTCATAAGCCTTATGGAAGAAAATGACATCCTCAGACGCCTCACTAACTTTCCTGCCGGAGACATATACATTATCGGTCCCAGGGACTGTTTCATCAGGGGTTTTGAATACTACAGAGACCGGAGGCTTTTGCGGTTCCACTGGTCAGGGGACAACAGCGTCCTTACAGCCTTTGTCATGGGGAAGCGCATCTATCCTGTTAAATTCTTCATTATAAATAACAGGCTCGTATATGAATGTAATTGCCCTGCATGGACGCCTCATTCGCATTGTAAGCATGTGATATGTTCCATGCTGACCATCAGGAATCTGCTTGATCCGACACTATTTGACATTGGAAAAGGGCGTGAAAGCTATTGCCATATCCTTGCAGAAGGTCTGCTGCATAACGGTAAAGCTGCGGTTACGGTATCTGAGGCAGGTGAAGATCTTCCGGAGTATGCCTTGATAATTGAAAACAGAAGGCAAAGCAGCGCTATGAGGCTTGACGTTGAGATGAATGGGGTCTCATTATCGGATCCTTACAATAATAAAATTTCACACTATGCCGTTCCAGCTGGCCTGCGCGGGATAATAAGGGACAGAGCTTATTACGTGGATCATGGTGGTATACTCCTCGCCCATTTAAAGAAACATGGCGATGCCTATCCAATTTTCTTAAAGACAGGTAATGACAGAAAGGAACTAAGTTGGAATCCGTCTCTTCGTTTTTCTTCAATGGCCGTCTTTGATGCAACAGCAGATTCAGTTGCTGTGAGAAAACTTTTTATTAACGGCGATGCAATATGTGTCAGACCGTATCCACTTGGGTGCAGTTTCGTCGTTGACCTTGAAACAGGCAATCTGGGATATCTGGAGGATGATTCCGGATGGCATTTATGGAGACAGTTTGTCAGCGACGGCTTGTTATCAGGTTCAGCTGGGATTCGTGAAGCCGACGGTCAGACTGATGGTCTGATGGATATCCCTTTAAAGGCTTTTCAGGATTATCAGCTTATTCTTCCTGTCGAGGAAGATCTTATCCTGAAGAAACTGATATTGAAGGTTGATCATAAAAATGCTCCTCTCTTAAGAGGCAGACATCAATACTCATTAGTAATCGAGCAGAACCAGAAAGCGGCTGACAGCTTTGTTTTGAGGGCATGTTGTAACACTGACAGCGTTAGTGGAGCTACTACAGAAACCTTGTTCGGATTAATGTCACTTATAGGGTCAGGACTTTATTTATCACAACCTTTGCGGGCGCAGAAAAGAAGGTCTGCCCTTATAACGGCGTTTATCAGGCTTTTTAATGCGTCAAGTATTGCTGCAGCAGAAAAGATTTTTAAAGAAATAATCTCATCTAACAATGATTTTAAAAAACACTCGGTAAAAAGAGAGGCTAAGAGACTCTTGTCCGAGGCATTTTCAAGGATCAGGACAGCAACTTCGCGCCTCACTATTGATAATTGTAAATGGTCTCTGATAAAAAACAATTATGATAAGGAGGCTATGCTCTACACCATCCCTTTTGAGTTATTCGGCGCCGCGATATTCATGGACATGATGATACATAATGAGATGACAGTATCAGTGGGTGATCTTTACAGGAATCTTCCGGTTCTATATCACAGGTTGAGTGAGCAAGGGATTCAATTATTCTTTAAAGGAAAGGCGGTCAGGTTATCATCATGGGAGTTCTCGCTGGAGGCAAGACGGGGGGACGGGATAGACTGGTTTGAGATAAGGCCCGAGATACGATGCGACGGCAAGCTGGTAGAAGGTATATCGTGGCAGGATATAATCAAACAGGACGGGGTGGTGGAAAAAGATGGTTTTATAGAGGTTATGGATTCCAACTCTCAGGAGATACTCAAGACAATCGGCGCCATGTATGATGACAATCGCACTGATAATCGCACTGACAACCGCACAAAGGAGGTGGTTCAGATACCCCGTCTCCGGATACTGGACTGGATATATCTGCGCAGTAAGGGTGTGGAGGTCAGACTGTCAAAAGAAGACGAGGCGGTAGTAGACCGGTTGAGCCGATTCGAAAGGATAGAAGAGCGTCCTCTGCCTGATAATCTGAATGCGAAGCTCCGCCCATATCAGAAGGAGGGTTATTACTGGCTCGCATTCCTGTATGAAAACAGATTTGGCGCTTGTCTTGCGGACGACATGGGGCTTGGTAAAACCCTGCAGGCAATCACCTTCCTGGCTGCCTTAAAAGAGGTAAAGGTCCCGCCATATAAGGAATGTATCAACATGCCCCATCTGATAGTGCTGCCTCCGAGCCTGTTGTTTAATTGGGAAAATGAATTGCAGAGGTTCTATCCCGGACTTAACCTCCACTTTTATACAGGAAAGGAACGTAGTACGGATTTTAAAGGGTATGACATTGTCCTGACCACATACGGACTTGTGCGGAGGGACATTGATAGGCTTAAAGATATACAGTTTCATGTAATCATTTTTGATGAGGCGCAGGCTGTAAAGAATATATATGCTGATACAACAGGAGCGGTAAGACAGTTAAAGGGACATTTCAAAATCACCATCACAGGAACACCCCTTGAAAATCATCTTGGGGAGTATTACTCCATACTGGACCTTGCCCTGCCTGGATTGCTTGGTGAATATGATGACTTCAAGACGCATACCAGGAGTGACTCATCTCCGTTGATAGACATCATACTGAGGCGTACAAGGCCATTTGTGCTGAGGAGGACAAAGGATAAGATACTTAAGGAGCTCCCTCCAAAGACAGAATCAGACATATATCTTGAACTTACAGACAGGCAGAAGGCTTTGTATAAGAAGACCGTTGACATGGTAAAAGCGACTATAGACAACGCTTACAGGGATAAGACCTCTGCACAGGCTCAGATAATAGCCCTGACTGCAATATTAAAGCTGAGACAGATATGCGTGTCTCCGCGTCTTATAGACCGCTCGGTTGAAGAGCTGTCGCCAAAGGCAGAGTTTCTTATTACTAAACTGAAAGAGTTGATGAGTGAAGGACACAAGGCCCTTGTCTTCTCACAATTTACATCTTTCCTTGACATAGTGGAAGATGACCTGAGAAAAAACGATATCCCATTCTGCAGACTTGACGGCTCAACAGCAGTTGGCAGGAGGAAGGGGCTTGTTGAAGGATTTCAGCAGGATGATTCTGCAGCAGTCTTCCTGCTGAGCCTTAAGGCCGGCGGGCAGGGACTCAATCTGACAAGGGCGTCATATGTATTTCACCTCGATCCATGGTGGAACCCGGCGGTTGAGAACCAGGCGTCAGACCGAGCTCACAGGATAGGCCAGAAGAATAAGGTCACCATTACACGGATACTGATGCACCATACGGTAGAAGAGAAGATGATGTCGCTAAAGAAAAAGAAACTTGAGCTCTACAAGGCAGTCATGGGTGAAACAACGAAGGGCAAAAAGGGGCTCTCCATATCAAAGACAGATTTCGAGTATCTGCTGACATGAGACATACTGAATAGCTGAGTAAAATGTTAAAATTTCATGGGATAAAAAGATAATGCTGTATTATTTACTCTTTTGTGCCACAAGGCTGGCCTTGTATGTTCCGTTAGCGTCTTTGCCTTCGCGATAGTACAGGATGCGAAAGCCCTGGAAGTTATTCAGCAGTTCGTTGTGCTCAAAGCAGAACTCGCGGCGTCTTGGATGGCCGGTTGTCAGGTGCTGGTCTATCAGGAAGGTCTCGTATATCATGATGCCTCCTGGCTTCAGCGCTTCCTTCATGTCAGGGATAAGGTTCCTTTGAAGGTATAAGAAGCAGATGACTACATCGTACTCTGATTCTTCAATCTTATATGTTGCAGTATCTTCCAGATCTGTACACCGGATTTCAAGATTAAGGCCGCGTGTACTTGCATCGGCCCTGCATATATTTATTGATTCCTCATCATTCTCAAGTCCTACGACATCAAAGCCATGAGAGGCAAGAAAAAGTGCATTCCTCCCCCTTCCCATAGCTACATCGAGCGCACGCCCCTTTGAGAGCAGGGGTAGATACTCAATAAGCAACTGTGCCGGTTCAGGATGAGGAGGCACGAATTCCCTCCAGGAGTGCCCAGTTATTTCGTATAACAGGAGGACCCATATCGAACCATCTACTGTATACCTTTACTATATCGTCAATCTGTTCTTCAAGCAGGCCTGACAGAACGACCTTGCCGCCCGGAACAATAAGATCTGCAAATTCAGGTGCAAGTGATATGAGTGGTTTAAGGAGGATATTAGCTATAATTATATCAACTCCACGTTTATTCAACGCTTCAGGTGGCAGAATTGTTACGAGTGATGCTACGCAATTCTTCCTTGTATTCTCATCAGCAACCCTTATGGCATCCGGGTCATTATCCGTAGCCCATACATGTCCGGCGCCAACCTTCGCTGCGGCTATGGACAGAATGCCTGAACCGCACCCATAGTCAACGACCTCAAGGCCCTGCAAATTGGTTCCGTCTATCCATTCAAGGCAAAGGGCTGTGGTAGGATGGGTGCCTGTCCCGAAGGCCTGTCCCGGATCTATTGAAATGTTTACTGCAGCCGGATCAGGGAACTCGAAGCCGTCCGGGCATACCCAGATTCTATTTCCGAACTGCATTGGTCGGAAGTTGTCTACCCACGCCCGTGTCCAGTCGCGGTCTTCGAGATACTCTGTCTGCAAGTCAGGCAGGTGATCAATCCTAAGTTCGGAGCTAAGAAATGAACTTGTATACTCGATGTCTGTCTCTGAGTAGAAAAGCCCTGTGATACGGCCTTCTGGAGGTAATCTTTCTGTATGTCCCGGACTCATCAATGTAACAGCAAGGGCACCTGCACTTGTCAATGCATCTTCTGCACGTTCTAAATCTTTTGTATCAATAGTAAAGGATAACTGTAACCAGTTCATTATGTCTCCATTTAAAACAATCTATCTCTGTAATTGTAGTTTTGTTCTCACCGGAGGTCAATCTCTATTTCTAAGCCCACAAGGAAATCTAACCACTTGAAATTTATCACCCCATGGTTTATAGTAAAAACCTCTTTCAGGATTAAAAATAAGCACCAGGTTATATTGAATAGAATGAGGAGCTGATATTTGATGAAGAGGACAGTTCTGTACGAAGCCCACAAGGCGCTGAATGCTCAGTTTGTTGAATTTGCGGGGTGGGAGATGCCCGTCTCATACTCCGGTGTTCTTGAAGAGCACAAGGCCGTAAGAACAGCGGCCGGCCTGTTTGATGTCTCACACATGGGAAGGATCCAGGTTGACGGGCAGGGGGCCAAGGGGTTTCTACAATATCTTTCGACTGCAAATGTTGGTTCACTCCGTGCCGGTCAGGCATGCTACACCCTCTTTTG
>JADLDG010000115.1 GCA_020846775.1 Nitrospirota bacterium | reverse complement strand
GCCACAACAGCTGACCCCTTGTGATGAACTTCCAGCATCAAACCTACAGCAGTCATTTTGTCTCTCTTAAAAACCATCATTAGTATTTTTACGACAAAATCCATAGTAGTTATATTGTCATTCAGAAAGATTATTTTGTAAGGAGGAATTAGTTCAAGATTGGACTCATTTCGACTTTCAATCTCAGTATCTGTTAAAACTTTCGTGGCCATTGTTGTCTATTATAATACTTAATACCCCTGCGTGGTCAAGTGTGTCTGTTTAAGGTGCAGCTAATTCGAATTGTCCAATTATTCCAATTTTGCTATAGTAAATGCCACACAATGAACCTTTACAAACACCAAAGACGCCCTGAATGGCTTAAGACAAGACTACCGGCAGGAGACATTTACCTTCATATAAAAAGACTGCTTAGATCATCAGAGCTGAATACGGTTTGTGAAGAGGCAAACTGCCCCAATATCGGCGAATGTTTTAATCAGAGGACAGCTACATTCCTAATCCTCGGAGATATATGTACGCGGGGTTGCAGATTCTGTAATGTAGAAAGTGGGGTACCGGGGACTATTGATCTTGATGAACCGGAGAGGGTTGCAAAGGCAGCACGAGAGATGGGCCTTAAACATATTGTGGTGACCTCTGTTACGAGAGATGATATTCATGATGGCGGGGCATCCGTATATGCCAAGACTATCTCTCAAATCAGAAGGTATAATCCGGGGAGTACAATTGAGGTCCTGATACCGGATTTTAAAGGTTCTGATGAAGCGCTTAAGACTGTAATCCTTGCGAGTCCCGAGATAATAAACCATAATATTGAGACGGTTCCAGGGCTTTACAAAACGGTCAGACCCGGTGCTGTATACGATCAGTCATTAAGACTCTTGAAGACCGTCAGCGAGAACGGTCTTCACATTACGGCTAAGGCCGGTTTAATGGTAGGATTAGGTGAACAGTTGCAGGAGATTGTAGATGTTATGAAAGACATAAGGGATTCCGGTTGTGACATCCTGACGATAGGGCAATACCTGAGTCCCACGAGAAACCATCTGCCTGTTCACAGATATTATCACCCCAATGAGTTTAAAGAGCTTAAGGCAATTGGCATGGAACAGGGATTCAAATATATAGAGGCTGGGCCGTTAGTCAGAAGCTCATACCATGCGGCCATGCAGATGGATATACCCCCATCCACTTGATAATGGGTGTACTCATGATGTAAAATATAGCTCCTGGATAATAATAAGGAGGAACCTTCGATGCATATTGTGTTTCTGGAAAAAAGACTTAGCGACGGGAAGTTTGAGATCACCATCCGGCAGGGGAGGGATGAACTGAAAAGATTGATAGGAAGGAAATATACCTTTCCTGAAAAACTTGTCTTGACTGGGGAGCAAAGGGAGGAAAACAAGGATTGTATGAAAGATATTATTACCGGCGCCTTCTGTATTCAGGAGCTTGAGGGTGTTACATTTGTTGTAAAGAATGAACGGGGTGATACTATAGATGATTATTATAAGAGTATTTATGACGATATTGAGGGCGGCGTAAGGATGTAATCGCTATTCTTGCTAATTCTTATTGATCAGTTCCCTTATGGCTATTAGTAAATCTTCAATATCAAAAGGTTTGCTGAGAAAGTATATCCCTGATTGTTCTATCTCTGAGCGATCTATCTGCTGGCCTATATACCCGCTGTTTAGTATTGCCTTGAGTTCGGGCTTGAGCGTAATCAGCGTCCTGATGAGCCGAAGACCGTTTTGGTCGGGAAGGACCAGGTCACTTATTACCATGTGAAATCTGCCGTTTTCTTTCTGAAATATCCTGAGGGCCGAGGCTGAATTATCTGCATCTATCACCTCATATCCCTCTTTCTCGAGTGCCATTTTTGTCGAGATCCGAACGATACCATCATCCTCAACCAGTAATATCCTTTCACCCTTGTTTGTTGAATGATCAATCACCAACTTGTTGTCAGAATCATGTCCAGCATTAGAGCTTAAGGCTGGCAGGTAGACTTCAAAAATGGTCTTTACCCCTTCCTCGCTCGTGACATTAATCCATCCCTTGTGATCACTTATGATAGCGTAGACAACAGAAAGGCCGAGTCCCGACCCGGATCCGTTCTTCTTTGTAGTAAAAAAAGGTTCGAAGATGTTATTGATGTTTTGCTTTGATATACCATGACCTGTATCCTCAACAGTGAGCCGTACAAATTGCCCTGGTCTTGAGTAAGGAATCTTGCTGCTGATCTCTTCGTCAATAAGAATGTTTTCGGTCCTGATTATTATTGTGCCTCCCCCAGGTATTGGCATCGCATCTCTTGCGTTGACGACGAGATTTGTAATAACCTGCTCCAGCTTTCCACTATCCCCAAGGATCGGCCGGAGATTGGAGCCATAATCTGTTGCTATAATGATATCTTCACCGATAATATTGTGTAACATCTCAACCAGGTTATTTATTATATTGTTCAGTCTGATATTGACAATTTTTGTAATATCCTTTTTGCTGAAGGTGAGAAGTTGTCTTGTGAGATTCATTGCACGATACGCCGCTGAATTTATATGATCAAAGATGTTGGAGGCATAAGGATCAGACTCTCGCGTCCCTTTTATACCGATTGAGCTGAAATTCTTAATTGCAGTAAGAATGTTGCCGAAGTCATGGGCTATTCCTCCTGCAAGCCGTCCGATAGCCTCCATCTTTTGGGAATGCAGGAGTTGAGCTTGCAGCCTCTGACTGGACTCTTCTGCCTTTAGCTGCTCCGTAATATCGGTAATGACTGAAATGAATCCGATAACCTCTCCTCTTGAATCTTTCTTGTAGTTCCAATCAACCTTGACATCTATTACCCTCCCATCCTTAGTAATATTTTTTGCGAAAAAAGTGGATGGGGGAGGCTGCTCCCTAACCAGAAGCTTGAGATAGTGGCGAAGGTTATTACGTTCCTCTTCCGTAGATAAGAAATCAAAAATGTCCTTTCCCTTCATCTCATCCCGAGTGAATCCGAGGATTTGACAGTGAGCGTCATTACTGAATGTGATGATGCCGTCTGTGTCGTTTTCCTGTATACCATAGGGCATGGTTTCTACAAGTGTACGGTACTTTGTTTCACTCAGACTTAATGCCTCCTCAGCCTGTTTAGTCTCAGAAATATCATAAAGTATCTCAAATTTTGACATGGTGCCGTCTGGATTTCTGATGGGCATGTCAAAAACTTCATATGTCTTCTTTTTATCTTCCCGAAAAAATTCCCATTTAACAGACTTTCCGGCGAAGACTTCTTCGTTTCTGCACCAGGGGCAGGCTTCCTTTCTATTGTGAAAATATTCATAGCACTTTTTCTTATAATCGTTACCGAACGTCTGCTTAATTACCGGATTAAGATATTCAATATCATGTTGCTGATTAACAATGTAAACACCATCTTCCATATTCTCCAGGAAATACATGAAACGGTCTCTCTCGTTCTTTAAAGCAGACTCAGAATTTTTTCTATCTGTAATATCCCGGATCATGGCAACCATGTAGTCCTTATTCAGGTAAGTAAGGTAGCGGATACTGACCTCGACTGGAAATGTTGTATTATCTTTACGCTTATGTATCCCTTCGATGATCATGGATCCTGTTTTCTTAATTTCTGCCACATGAATTTCCCATGAAAAGTGGTCAGGAAGAATAGCTTCAATGTCTGTTACATGCATGGAAAGAAGCTCTTCCTTGTCATAGCCCAGATTATCACATGCCCTGTTGTTGACGTATAAGAACTGGCTGGTTTCAGGATCAATTATTAATATTGCGTCATTTGACATATTGATCAGCACATTGCAAAATTGCAAACCTTCTTCCGTCTTCATCAATTTGCCGTAGGTTATGATATTATTCATGTGATTAACCCTGAGAGCTTTTCCCACTCTGCAGTCAGCTCTTCCACCTTCTTTTTCGTGCGGCTATGAGATTCCATTGTCTTATAGAACCGTTCTTTATCATTGTATAGATCCGGATCAGCCAGTGTCTGTGTCAGTTCCTGCAGGTGCTTCTCAGCATCGCTCACTTCGGATTCAATTTGTGATAATCTATCCTTATGACTGTGAGTCTCCCTGTGAAGGCGGTTTCGCGCCTCTGCCTCAGCCCTCTTTTGCTCCTTGGTCTTTCTAACCCTGACAGCAGAGTTTTCGGTTTTACTGACAGTTTCTGTGGATATTGTACTGGTCTTCAGAGGCGTTAACCCGACTTCAGACAACTGAGTCTTATAAATGTAGTAGTCAAAATCGCCGTCATAAGATATTACTTTACCGTTTCGGACTTCTATAATCCTGTTGGCTACAGACCTGATAAAGTGTCTGTCGTGCGTAATGAAGCAGATGGTTCCCTTGAAACCTCTCAGCGCCTCTTCCAGAACATCACGTGAAGGGATATCAAGGTGATTGGTAGGCTCATCCAGAAGGAGAAGGTTCGCCGGACGGACGAGCATCTTTGCAAGGGCCAGTCGGCTCTTTTCACCTCCGGAAAGGACGGCAACCTTCTTTTCCACATCATCGCCTGTAAATAGAAACCGGCCAAGTATGGCCCTTAGAAAGGACTGCACCTCCAGAGGTGCCGCCAGCATAATCTCCTGAAGGACAGTGTTGTCAGGGTTCAATAAATCCAATTGATGCTGTGCATAATAGGCCATTGTTACATTATGACCAGGTCTTCGTTCCCCCTTGTCAAACGGTATTGCATCAGCCAGCAGTTTCAGCATGGTAGATTTTCCGGCGCCGTTAGAGCCGACCAGTGCGACACGTTCTCCCCGGCGAAGCTCTGCATTAAGTGATTGGTAGACCCTGTTGCCGTCATAGGACTTGTCAATATCAATCAGGCGCATGACAGTCTCTCCGCTTCGGGGCGGATCCGGGAAGGAGAACCTCACTGTCCTCCTTTGCTCCTGAACCTCAACCTTGTCCATCTTTTCAAGCATCTTGATGCGGCTCTGCACCTGACGTGCCTTAGTGGCCTGGGCCCTGAAGCGATCAATGAACTGCTGCGTCTCATCCATCTTCTTTTGCTGGTTTCTGGCCGTTGCCTCTATCAAAAGCTGCGTCTCTTCTTTTGTTTTAATGAACTGGTCATAATTGCCTGTATATGAAATCAATTGCTGGCGATCCACCTCGACCACACGTGTTACAATGCGGTTCATGAAATCACGGTCATGGGAGATGAGAAGGACTGTTCCCGGATAACTGATCAGAAAATCCTCAAGCCATTTGATAGATGGTATGTCGAGGTGATTAGTAGGCTCATCGAGAAGCAGAATGTCCGGTTCAGTAAGAAGCAGTCTTGAAAGCAGGACGCGCATCCGCCGTCCCCCGGAGAGTTCTTCAACCGGACGAGAAAGGTGCTTCTCCTGAAAACCGAGACCGAAAAGTATCTCGCGTGCACGGGCCTCATATGAGTAGCCGCCAAGTAGTTCATATTTGGACTGCAGCTCACCATAGCGTTCCAGCAGTTTCTCTGCTATATCAGGAGAGGCCGTTGCTATTTCTTCTTCAAGCATCCTAAGGTGGTGTTCAATTGATGATACCTCAGTGCCGCCACCGAGAACCATTTCAAGGACTGTCTTACCTTCATCTGCCTCCAGTTCCTGTGCGAGGTAACCTGCTACAGCCTTTTTATTGATGATGACCGTGCCGCTGTCTGCCGATACCTTCCCTGCAATCATGCCAAATAGCGTGGTTTTTCCAACTCCGTTAGGTCCAACGAGCGCAACCCGCTCTTCAAGTCCGATTTGGATGGATGCCTCCCTGAAAAGGACGCGGCCGCCGAAAGATTTTGAAATTAGTTGTAAAGAGATCATGATAAATATTACCTTTTTTTTGTGATGTTATGAGTATTGCGACAGAGTTCTTGATAAATATGTATATGATTATACAGGAATTTGCAAAAGCAGCCAAATTTTATTGGTATTTAATAAGGCATCCTTCTTTTGCGGAGAATTCAGTAATATTGTATTTTTTACCATTAATTGCCTGGAAGTCTATAAATTCAATTGACCTGCCGATATTCTCAGTATGAATAAAAGAGCTGGAGCGCGAATAATTTATATCGCAGTCTTCTGTGTGTTGGTACTTTCAATTTATGCTGTTCCAATAAGGGGACAGGGGCAGGGTGATGCAAATACTGTTCGTTACCCTGAATTTGTTTCAGGGTCTCAATCAGTGCAGACTCAGGAGATCCCGGAACAAGTTCGGGATGAAAAGATTGAAAAACCTCTCCAGGAAGCAACCCGGCAAACAGAGTCTGATGAGATGGTCCTCGTAAAGGGCGGCTGCTTTGACATGGGAGACGTTTCTGCGGAGGGAGATCCGGATGAGATTCCTGTACACAAGGCATGTGTTGATGATTTCTACATCGGGATCTATGAGGTAACACAAAGACATTGGTTTAAGGTCATGGGAACAGCCCCGTCATCTTTAAGAAATTGTGATGATTGCCCCGTGGAAAATGTGAGTTACTATGACATTCAGAAATTTATTCTCAAGCTTAACCGTATCAGCGGGGGGAAATATCGCCTTCCTACTGAGGCTGAATGGGAGTTTGCCGCAAGGAGCGGGGGGGAGAGGCAGAAGTGGTGCGGTGCCAACAATGAAATGGAACTTAATGATTATGCATGGTTTAAATCCAATTCGGGGATTAAACCGCACCCTGTAGGTAAAAAAAAGGCGAACGGACTGGGTCTGTATGATATGTGTGGAAACATTCAGGAATGGGTTAACGATTATTATGAGGGCGATTATTATAAAACAAGTCCAAGGTCAAATCCTCAGGGACCTTTGGGTAGCCAATACCGCGCTGCCCGCGGCGGCTCCTTTCTTAATGGCCCGTGGGGTATCAGAACCTCTATCCGGTACAGATTTACGAAGGATGACCTCGGACGGGAATTCGGATTCCGGCTTGCGGCGTCGCTGAAATAAGGGCTGTCACTCTCATCGCGCACCTCATTCGAGGGATTCATATTCTGTCTTTCTTCTACCAGTTATATGCAGCAGTCAGCATTGCCTCATGTGCCTCGTAATCAGAGACAGGGCCACTGAGGGTCAGCACATTGGAAAGAGCAGTAGATGCAGGGTCAACACTGTCTGTTGACCAGTTGTCTGATCTGTAAGTTTCGTATTTATATCCAAGCCCGAGGGTTGTATTCATTGTGAGCCTGTATTTGACGGAGGCCTTAAATGTCTGAAGTCTGGTTTTTAAATCAGGCATATCTGCTGGAGTTGTTGTAATGCCGCTACAATAAGGAGGAGTAAAACAACTTCCATAGACAAACTTTATAGCTCCTGTGGATTTGGTATATGAATAGTCAACCCCAAGCGTGAGTACGTTTTCCATAAAGTTCAGGTTCATGCCTATGCCTCCTGTATCAATGTTCTCATTATGGTCTGCCCTCCAGTCCCTGTTGGAGTCTATGGAATCAGCTGGTTTATTTACACCTCCGCGATAGTATCTGCTTCCCTGACTTGCCGTGACTTCCTCATTAGTAAAGTATAGATATGTGGAGACAAAGTCTGCCGGGGTGAAAGTTGCATCAATAGTGCGGCTGTTATTTGCATTTTGCAGCAGTCCCATTGATGAAGCCTCATAATCGTCCTGTGTATAATTATAGTAAAGCCCAACAGTTATGTTGCTTAAAGGAAGGAGTGTGATATTTGCCCCGTATCTTGTCCTGTCCCTGTCAGCGATGTCGAATTTCCTCATGTCCGGGAGATTGTCAAAGCGTATATTTGTGGCTGCAACGGTATCTATGTATGCCTGGGTGTGGTAGTTATCATACAGATCTGCTTCATCATACGCGCCATCCATGCGCCTTACCCCATAGGTAAAATGAGCGCCGGCAGATATATGTGAAGAAATGCTTGAGTTCAGCCTTGCCCTGTAAGTATTTTCTATCGTTTCTTCTGTCTCCCTGTTGTCTCTATCAATAATATCGTGGTCATAGCCTAATTTTAAAGTGGTGCCCCGGTACAGGCAATAAGCGGCGTCAAACTTAAGCTGGTTTTGTGTATAGTCATAGGGTAGGCTGTATAAGGCATTGCCGCTTGTCTCAGTTGCCTGAGATGCACCGCCCATATCATTCATTACATACAGGAAAAGCGTCCGCGGTGTTTTATTATCCGTTTTATAATATTTGTATCTGGCGCTAAGGTCGATCCTTGATAATGGCCGTGACGATATATTGAACCCAAGGTTTGTTATATCTATTTCTGCGTCTGCTGTTTCTCTGGGCAGTTGGCTTGTAATAGTGGTATTGATATTATTGGAATAGGGCAGCAGCGTATCATCCTGCTCCATTATGCCGTATTCTGCTGTTGCCGATATCCTTGTAGCTGCCAGGGGCAGATTCACCCCACCTGAAAGACTGAACCTCTGATGCCGGTTATCCGGAGGCCGGGATGTCCTCGCAATGGCAGGATAATCAGCTGCATTAAATGGGTTATCCCACGTTATGTATTTATTGTCGTTGCTGAAGTCCGAAATAAAATAGTCAAACTGCAATTGCGCTGTTTCGCCGGTATAGGCAATGGATGTTCTTAATTCATCTGTTGTATAGCCAACAGGCCCAGGCAGGCCTATGGACCTTGTATTTCCGCCGTTATTGCCAAGTGTACCGCCTATGGATTGTATCCCGTTCTTTTCATCTCTGTTAAAGAATATTTTAAAATCTGCCTTATCCATATTCATTGAAAAACCGACGGACTTTTCTTCCCTCTGTGTTGACAACTCCACATCCTTCTTGTTATCAATCAAGTTTATCATATTTGCAGTCTGAGAGCCCTTTACAAAATCTGAAGGGAGTGTGAGGTTTGCACTGCCTGCGCCGTCAAGCGGGGTTGCGCTATTATTGGAAATTAACATGGGAGTTTTGTCATAGCCAAGGAAGAGTTTGAATTTGCCGTATCTCCCTGTCTCAAGATTGAGTCTCCTGCTATCAAGACCGATATCGCTGGCTCTGAAGTCTATGAAAAAGACATCTTTATTATAAGTCAGATCAGCATTAGCTACGAGATATACCCCGTTATCATTTACACCGTTATACTCGCCGTATTTGAACGATTTGCTGTTGAGATCTACGACCGCTCCTCCCAACTCAATGTTCCCTGCCATACCATCCTCTGCGCCTGATATGGTTGAAGTTGACATGGTATAGAGGAACGACACGAAAAATATAGCTAACGTATTCTTTGACATATTTCTATATTATTTTATTATCATATTCAGCTTACCTCTGGAACCTTGCCCCTGACGGGTGGTTTGAGCCATGTATCTGCGAGTGACAGTTAGGACAACCCTTGCCGACAAGTTGCTGCGCAGGAGACGTAGCCTGACCGGGCAGGTTGCTGCCGCTGTATATAGCGCTTGGGTGAAACTGGACTGCATGGCATGACTGGCATAGATAAGGGACCTTTAACTTTAATAGAAATTCATAATTTGAGCCATGGGGGTCGTGGCAATTGATGCAGTTTTCCCTGACAGGCGGATGTTCCCAAATCATAGGTCCCCGTTTTTCCGCGTGGCAGGTATAACATGTTTCATTTACTGAGGCCGTCTTCAAAAGTGTTGGGCCGGGGCCGCCGTGGGGATTGTGGCAGTTTGAGCAGTCCATCTTACCTTCCCTTAAAGGCATGTGGGAAGACCTCTGAAGTTGCGCCCTTCTCTCCTTGTGGCATTTAAAACAGGCCTTTTTAGCGTCTTCGTTGATAAATAGGTTTTTTTCTGACCTGCGTTCACTGATATAATGACAGCTGCTGCACCCCACACCGCTCATCTCATGCGGGCTTCCCTGCCAGTGCATTCGGATGCCTTTTTCGTGGCATTGGAGGCATATCGAGTTTTTCTGCTTCGAAGTAAGTGGACCGTCTGTTTTTAATGAAACAACGTATTTCTTACTCCTCGGGGCATCAATGTGCTTGCTCAGAGGACCGTGGCATGCCTCGCAGCCCCTTATCTCAAGGTCATCCCTGTTTTCTGTTTTGAATACCCTGTCGTGTTTTGTTCTGTTAAAAACCTGCATATAGTCTTCATGGCATTCAATACATTTATTGGCATCCATTACATAGGTGGCATCTGCCATCTCAGGATTTATGGCTGTCCAGTCAACCTCTTTTGCCTCTGCCTCAACCAGCCGGAGTGTGCAGATAAGCAGGGCAGAGAATAAACATATCATCCAGGTTCTGTCTTTATGGTATATTTTAATAATTATTACTCCTTACTTATATTCCTTAACCTTTTCTGCCCTGATGTCACCATCTGTTCCAATGCCTATTGTAACTGGAAGGTTTACATAGTGTCTCCTGCGACTTGTATTCTCGTCATGGACTGCCACGCCTAAAATAAGGATGTCACCCTCCTTTAACTGAACATCCCTTTGGTCATTTGTATCTAATTTCCTCTTTATGATAACCGTGTATTTACCGTTATCCCAACTGCCTTCGGCCTTTATGTCATTTTTTTCATCATCTCTCCGGTCTTCAAATATCCATCCGTCTTCTGCTGTCACGGACTTCCCGTTAAATTCAACCTTCCAGATGTCTATCAGACCGTTGTTTTTCAGAATCATTTTTAAATCATCTGGTTTTTTAAAATCCGCCCATCCGCCTTTCCTTGTATAATAGGCATACAGCCGCACATCATCTCTTTTGAGCGCCCCGTAATAGGACTGGCCTTTTACTTTATCCTTTGACGGACTTTCAGGCATGGAATTCAGGTCATTGTGGCATGTCACAAAGCAGCCGTATCTGTTCAGATAGCCTTTATCATAATTGGCATGGCTGATCTGTATGGCAACCCTGTCAACAAGGCCGCCATCTGATAGCTTTGCATTATTCCAGCTTGAGCCCTGGGACTGCCATTGCAGCTTTATATAGAAATAGTCGTCATCGTATGCCGCCTGAACATGCAGGTTAAGGAAGCTCTTCTTGCCTGATATTGGTTCAGGCTCAAAGGATTTCTGAGAGTATTTCATCATGAGCTTTCCATCTGCAATTCCGTTTACCTGGAGGTCAAGCTCTCCTGTCTTTCTTAAGTGGCAGTCAACACAGTTTTTCTTTCCCTTGGGGATGTTTTTACCGCCAAGTCCATGGTCATTGCTGATTAAAAAGTCCCACGAGACGACGCCGGGATAAAAAAGCTTAATAGATTGGTTTTTAATCTTGTTCCAATCTATCATGTCTTGATCTGCAATAGAAGGATGTGATAACGATAAAATGGCCGTAATTATAATCAGTGGAGATAACCATAAGTACTTTTTCATAACTCTGCTCTTATAATCTAATATTCGAGACCATCTTATTTAACAGAATTATTTTAATTTCAGGCCTCAAAGTTTTCTATTTTCCCTTTTAGAGTCTTTGCCTGTTCACTCAGGCTATTAAAGGCGCCATGTAAATCTGATGATAGCTGTACATTACCTTCTGCAATATAATTTATCCGCTTTATTGCCATGACTACCTGCTCTGAGACTATCTTCTGCTCAGCCATGGACTCTGTTATTAACCGTATATGATTAACCATGTCTGCGACTATATTTGCCACATGCCTGCTCTCAGATGCCTGTTCATTAGTAGAACATTTAACCCCTCTTGCAATACCGCTAATGTATTCAGTAGCCTTTGCAATCTCTTCTACAGCCCCGGATTGTTCATCTATAGAGCTCTTTATCCCCCTTATCATATCATTAATATTATAGATCGCCTCCTTGGCATTGTTGGCGCTATTTGACTGCTCACTGGCGGCTAATTCGCTTCTTCGTGCCATCTCCAGAGACTTAGAAGCTCTTTCCATAATCTTTCCCATAATATCCTCGGCATCCTTTGAAAGCCTGACCCCCTCTTCAACCTTAATGGAGCTTCGCTTCATGGAGTTTACAGCCAGGCCTGCCTCATCCTGAACCGGTTTTATAATCTTAGCTATCTCTTTCGTAGAGGATGAGGTCCTCTCTGCCAGGTTCTTTATCTCTTCTGCGACTACCGCAAAGCCCTTTCCATGCTCCCCAGCCTTTGCTGCAAGTATGGCTGCATTCAGGGCAAATATATTAATCTTATCTGCGATCTCTTCTATCACATTTAATATATTACCCGTCTCTCTTGCCCTTGCACCTAAGGTATTGATAGTATTGGAAGCCGAATCTACCTCCTCCTTTATCTTCTCCATTACGTTTTTGGTCCTTGATACTGCCTCAATTCCATGGACTATAGACTCGCTCCTTACCATCTCAGCCAGGACAGCCTGCTCCTTTGAGTATCCCGCTACCTTGTTTGTAACATTAGATATATCTGTAATAGAAGAAGCTATCTCTGATGTCCTTTGTGACAGGGCATCTATGTTTGAGACTACACCCTTAATCGAGGTGACTATCTGCGCAACAGATAGGACATTACTTTCCACCGAATCGGAGAGCTTCTCTGCTCCTTTAGCGACCTCCTCTGTAAGATTGGACATCTCAAGTATAGAAGTGGATACAGTCTCTGTAGAGGTCAGTAAAGAATCGGTGGTCTCTACCACTGATTTGATTGATGAATCCATCTCATGGACTGAAGAGCTGGTCTCTTCTGTTGATAAAAGCTGTTGATGGGCTGACTGGTTGACGCTATGGGAGATTGCTGTGATTTTTTCTGATGTTTTAGTTATTTCTCCGGATGTCTGCCGCATGTCCTTAACCATAACCTGCATCCCCTCGACAAATCTATTGAACCAACGGGCCAATCCCCCTATCTCATCCTCTGAATACTCCTTTAATCTCTTTGTTAAGTTACCCTTCCCTAATGCAATCTCACTGAGCATGACAACAGTCTGACTAACAGGTCTTATGATTATCCCTCTTATAACTAAAAATAATAGAATACCTGTTCCCGCCAGGCTTAGAAAGCCATAGAGCACCCACTTGTTTTTCGTCTTTGATAACATTGCGTTCATATCATCAAGGGAGGTGGTGATCATCAGGATGCCTCTTACACCTTGTATATTTGTTTCTTCTGAGTGGCAGGCATTGCATTTCGCTTGATGCTTTATAGGGGTAAGGTAGGTAAAGAGGGCCTTTCCATCCATTTTCTCATAATAATAGATCTCCTTATTTTCCCCCCCTCTGAACCTTTTTAGCGCCTCCTTGAATTCGCTGGTCTCTATACCATTTGTAATGTGTTTTCTCTTATCCGGGTGATTTACCTTCCACTCAGGTTTGAGTTCACCATACTCATTTTCTACTTCGATCAGCGTTTTAAAGTCCTGGAAGGCCTCCTCAGTTCCGTTACTCTTGATTATCTGAAGCCTGACGATCCCTTTCATCGTCTTAAGGTTCTCAATGAGATAGCGGGCCATGTCGGCCCTCTCATCAAGCATATCTTTAGTTATAGTGGTCTGGACGGAATAGGAGAGCAAGGCATTCATACTCTTTCTTTCCTCTAAAAGACTCGTTTCCTGTTGTTTAACGGCCTTGTAAATCAGGATGGAAAAGCTGAAGGCCATAATTACCAGGACAAGACTGAGGAGCTTAAATTGTAGGCTGCGCATTATCACTTGGTATTATAAAGCGGGTACATTACAGTTCAAAATTAGATTTGAATAACGGATCTATTCGTAGAAATGTTATCGGTCAACGCAAAATATAGTTTATTTTCTATCTTACTTCATTCAGGATCGCATAAAACTGAATATTTCTTCGAGGATAACTATCTGGCCGATGGGATGAATACACTCTTCAGGGAGGTATTCCGTATGTTAGAAAGACGCTGGATAGAGAAGGGGTGTATAATCTTCTCCCAGTATTATAATTCCATACATCACCTTCATATTCTCATAGGAGTCGTCTGGATAAGTGAACACGTCATTGGAATTGATCCCCACCAGTTGAACCCCTGGTCTTGATAGTCCATCCGGATCGCGATCAGGCGCTGGATCGTTGCCTTAACATAGGGACATGTCAGCTCTCCTGTTGATTAGTAACTTGAACTCTGCTATTCCTTCCACACCTTAGGTCTCTTATTAGCCTCTAATATCTTCTTCCTGAGCCTGATTGACAGAGGGGTGACTTCCACAAGCTCGTCTTCCTTGATGAAATCCAGTGCCTGCTCAAGGTTTAGCAGCTTTGGTGGTATGAGCTGGATGTTGTCGTCTGCGCTTGAAGCGCGCATGTTGGTCTGCTTCTTCTCCCTGACTGCGTTTACATCAAGGTCATTGTCCCTTGAGTTCTCACCTATGATCATGCCTTCATAAACATGTGTGTTCTCACTTATGAAAATTGACCCCCTGGGCTGGAGGTGAAAGAGTGCATAGATGGTGGTAGTCCCCTGTCTGTCTGAAACGAGGGCACCTGTCTGTCTCTTTGTCATAGGACCATGCCATGCCTCATATCCATCAAAGAGGTGGTTTAATAGTCCGGTGCCTTTAGTGTCTGACAGGAACTGTGACCTGAAGCCTATCAGTCCCCTTGACGGTATCCGGAACTCAAGCCTCACCCGTCCGTGGCCGTTGTTCTGCATCTTCTGCATCTTGCCTTTTCTCATCCCGATCTGCTGGGTAACGACACCGATAAACTCCTCCGGCACATCAATAACAAGGTGTTCCATAGGTTCCTGAAGGACGCCGTCTATCTCTCTTGTAATCGTCTCAGGCATTGATACTGATAGCTCATATCCTTCGCGTCTCATCATCTCGATCAGAATGGAAAGCTGTAATTCACCGCGCCCCATTACCCTGAATGAGTCTGTTTTGTCAAACTCGACCCTGATGGCAACATTGTAGAGAAGCTCCTTCTCAAGCCTCTCCCTTAGATTACGAGATGTGACTAACTTTCCTTCGCGTCCTGAAAAAGGTGATGTGTTTACTGCGAAGACCATGGAGATGGTCGGTTCATCAACGATTATTCTCGGCAGGGGAGCTGGTTTCTCTGCATCAGTGATAGTATCTCCGATATTTATCCCCTCTATTCCTGCAATCGCAACGATATCTCCTGCTGACGCCTCTTTTGCGTCATTCCGCTCAAGTCCCTGAAATGTATACATGGAGGTGATCTTTGTTTTGTTGGCGCTTCCCTTGGCATCAATGACTGCAACCTGCTGACCGGTGTTTATTGTCCCTGAAAATACCCTTCCGATGGCAAGCCTTCCAACATAATCATTATAGTCAATGTTTGTGACAAGAATCTGTAAGACCCCGTTTGGGTCACCCTTCGGAGGTGGTATTGTATTAAGTATGAGGTCAAATAGCGGCTGAAGGGTTTCAGAATCATCATCAAGATTGATTTTAGCTATTCCCGTCTTGGCAATGGTATAGACAATGGGAAAATCAAGCTGTTCTTCCGTTGCATCAAGGTCAATGAATAGATCATATACCTCGTTCAAGACCTCCTGAATCCTTGCGTCAGGCCTGTCAATCTTGTTTATTACAAGAAGCGGCAGGAGTTTAAGCTCAAGCGCCTTCTTCAGCACAAACCGTGTCTGAGGAAGCGGCCCCTCAGATGCATCAACAAGGAGGAGTACTCCGTCAACCATCTTGAGCGTCCTTTCAACCTCTCCGCCGAAATCAGCATGGCCGGGTGTGTCTACTATATTTATCTTAACACCTTTATATTCAACGGCGGTATTCTTTGCCATAATAGTTATGCCGCGTTCACGTTCAAGGTCAATATTGTCCATGACCCTTTCCTGCACCCTTTCATTGGAGCGGAAGATTCCAGCCTGTCTGAGCATCCCGTCAACGAGGGTTGTCTTGCCATGGTCAACATGGGCGATGATTGCTATGTTTCTGATTTGATCCTGCATAATGTCCTCCTGGTAAACTTGATATTATAGTCTATTACCGATGAATAAAGCAAATTTTGATTTATGTGTTATAATTATATCCCGCATTACTAACATGGAAAAACGGGCCAATTAACGGAATTCTGTGATCTCGGATGTAAATATGCAAAATTCCCTGAATCTGACTCAGTGGACGGTTCAGGGAGCTGCAGGACTTTTGCAGCCCTTTTCTGTAAACTCAAAAAGAGGCTGGTGCACAAGAATCAACCCTGCCAGGACAAGAAATATCCCAAAAAGAAGGTTTGACAATTCTCAGGAAAATCTTTAATATTTAATAATTTAAGGAGGCAAAAGGGATAATTCTATGCGCGAATTTACAAGGATAAAGAGACTTCCGCCGTATGTGTTCAGTATCGTTACTGCAATGAAGATTGAGGCCCGCAGAAAGGGAGAAGATATCATTGATCTCGGGATGGGTAATCCGGATCTTGCGAGCCCGGAACACGTGGTTGATAAATTGTGTGAGGCCGCGAGGAATCCACGGAATCACAGGTATTCTGCATCAAAGGGTATAACCAGACTCAGGACAGCTATGGTTGACTGGTATAAACGCCGCTACAATGTTGAACTTGATCCTGATGAGGAGGTTGTTGTTACCATAGGTGCCAAAGAAGGCATCTCTCACCTGGCCCTTGCAATAATAAATCCGGGTGATGTGGTAATGGTGCCGAGTCCGACATATCCAATACATCCCTACAGCGTGATACTTGTAGGTGGTCAGGTTAAAAATATTCCACTACGTGATGATTCTGATTTTTTTGAAGATATGTGTAATACATACAAGCAGATGAATCCCCGTCCGAAGATGCTGATAATATCATTTCCACATAATCCAACCACGGCTGTAGTTGATATAGGTTTTTTTAAAAAACTTGTAGACTTTGCAACAGAAAACGACATTATGGTAGTCCACGATCTGGCATATGCAGACATTGTATTTGACGGATATACTGCACCAAGTTTTCTTCAGGTGCCTGGCGCCAAAGATATCGGTGTTGAATTCTATTCAGTGTCCAAGAGCTACAATATGCCGGGATGGAGGATTGGTTTCTGTGTAGGTAACAGGGAAATGGTAGGGGCACTCACAAAGATAAAGAGTTATCTTGATTATGGTGTGTTTCAGCCAATTCAAATTGCCGGAATATTAGCACTTAACGGTCCGCAGGATTGTGTACAGGAGATAGTTGATACATACAGGAAAAGGCGGGATGCGCTTATAGGCGGGCTGGAGCGGGTTGGATGGAATATTAAGAAGCCTCTGGGAACTATGTTCGTATGGGCAAAGATACCTGAGCAATTCAGGCATCTCGGTTCACTCGAGTTCTCAAAGTTGTTGTTGACAGATGCAAAGGTTGCAGTTTCTCCCGGTATAGGTTTTGGTGAATATGGCGATGAGTATGTCAGGTTTGCACTCGTTGAGAATGAACTGCGTATAAAACAGGCTGTGCAGGGGATAAAGAAGGTGTTGTGTAAATAATGAAAGATAAGATTGGCATAGGTCTTATAGGTCTTGGTACAGTCGGATCCGGCGTGGCAGACATACTCCGCAGGAATGGAGAACTGATCAAACGCAGATTAGGCGTACCTGTTGAAATAGTGAAGATACTTCGCAGGAATCCGGGGAAACCTTTGCCTGCAGGTCTATCAGGAGAACTGATAGCTGCAGATATAAAAGATATTGCAGAGAATCATGCCGTTGACATTGTCGTTGAGGTGATGGGGGGACAGGAACCCGCTAAAAGTTATATCCTATCAGCGATCAATAATGGAAAACATGTTGTAACTGCCAATAAGGCGCTTCTTGCATTGAACGGAGAAGAGATATTCCGTGCAGCGTCATCAGGGAATGTTGACCTCTATTTCGAAGGTAGTGTATGCGGCGGGATACCTGTTATTAAGGCCATACGTGAGGGGCTGGCTGCTAACAGGATTGAGACAATTTACGGGATTGTAAACGGGACGTCAAATTATATAATGACTAAGATGACCAACGAGGGGAGAGAGTTTAGTGATGTATTATGTGAAGCGCAGGCCCTCGGATATGCAGAGGCAGATCCTTCTTTTGATGTCGAAGGCATAGATGCAGCCCACAAGCTTGCCATCCTTGCATCTATTGCATATGGTACTCCTGTAAGTTTTAAGGATATATACACTGAAGGGATCTCCGGCATCTTACCTGTAGATATCAGCTATGCAAAAGAGTTTAATTACAGGATTAAACTGCTCGCAATTTCAAAGATGAGGGCTGATGACAGCATTGAGGTCAGGGTACACCCGACCTTAGTCCCCTGGAATCATCTTATTGCGACGGTTGATGACGCCTTTAATGCAGTCTATATAAACGGAGATTCTGCCGGCCCCACACTTCTTTACGGCAGGGGGGCCGGGAGTCTGCCGACAGGAAGCGCAGTAGTGGCTGACATAATTGATATCTCAAGGAATATTCTGAACGGCGGATGTGGGAAGATACCTCCGGCGTCATTTAAGGAAGAGATGAGGTCCCTGCTGAGGATTCTGAGTATTGATGATATTACGTCTATGTATTACTTCCGGTTCACTGTTGTAGATAAGCCGGGGGTCTTGTCTGCAATATCAGGGATCCTCGGGGAACATAATATCAGTATTGAATCAGTCATACAGAAGGGAAGGAAAGAAGGCTGTAATGTTCCGCTGGTGATGATGACCCATGTGGCATGTGAACGCGACGTAAGAAACGCACTTGATAAGATTGACCGTTTATCATATGTAACTGAGAAGACTGTAATGATAAGGGTTGAGGATGGTAACTGAATGAGGAGAAGATAATGCTTTGGAAAGGTGTGATCGAACAGTACAGGGAATATTTATCTGTGTCAGAAAAGACACCGGTTATTACTTTGAATGAAGGTAATACACCGCTTATTGAATGTAAGAATCTTACAAAGGCTATCAATCCTGATATATCCATATATTTGAAGTTCGAAGGGGCTAATCCAACCGGTTCTTTCAAAGACCGCGGTATGACCATGGCTATCTCGAAGGCAGTTGAGGACGGCGCCCATGCGGTAATTTGTGCCTCAACAGGCAACACCTCTGCCTCGGCAGCAGCCTATGGGGCACGTGCAGGTATCAAGGTGTTTGTACTGATACCTGAAGGAAAGATTGCTATGGGGAAGCTGGCTCAGGCAATGATCCATCAGGCCAGCGTTATTCAGATAGAAGGGAATTTTGATGAGGCGCTATCAATAGTAAAGGGTGTGGCAAAGGAATATCCGGTGACCATAGTCAATTCGATAAATCCATTCAGGTTGGAAGGTCAGAAGACTGCAGCCTTTGAAGTTTGCGATCAGCTGACCGGATATCCTGATTACCATTTTCTCCCGGTTGGAAATGCCGGGAATATAAGCGCATACTGGATGGGTTATAAGGAGTTTTATAAGTTAGGTAAGATAAACGGCCTGCCAAAGATGATCGGTTTTCAGGCAGCAGGTTCTGCTCCGATTGTCTTAGGCCATGTAGTGGAACAACCACTAACAATAGCTACGGCAATCAGGATAGGGAATCCGGCGAGCTGGAAGATGGCTGTTGATGCTGCAAGTGAGTCGCATGGCGCTATTGACATGGTTACTGATGAAGAGATCCTTGAGGCATACGGCATGCTCGCCTCACTCGAGGGGGTCTTTTGTGAGGCTGCGTCAGCGGCATCAATTGCAGGGGTTATAAAGAAGAATAAAGAGGGCCTGTTTTTAGGAGGGGAAAGGGTGGTCTGTACGCTTACCGGGCATGGACTCAAGGATACCGAGATGGCAATAAGCAGATCAGCGGTCCCGGTTACTGTGAAGGCGGATAAAGGAGAGGTGTTGCGGGTTTTAGGCTATTAATTAAGAAGCAATGAATATAAGAAGCAATGAGTTTAAAGCAATGAGCAATGAGTGTAGGTAAGAAGCAATGAGTGGAAAGCAATGAGCAATGAGTAGAAGATGCAATTAGTGATAAGTCGTGAGAATAAGAAGACAGCAATGAACAACAGGCTCACAAAGGAAAGTTAAAAATCCCCCTTAATCCCCCTTTTTCAAAGGGGGAAATTTGCTCCTCCTTCGTTGATAGGGAGGAATTAGTTCCCCCCTTTAGAAAAGGGGGGTTAGGGGGGATTTGAAAGGGAATATTAGCATGAAATATATAGTTCTCGTTGGTGATGGCATGGGTGATTATCCTGTCCCGGAGCTTGGCAACAGGACGCCGCTTCAGGCTGCAAATAAGCCCAATATGGACCGGCTTGCAAAAAATGGCGTGTTGGGCCGCGTAAGGCTTGCGCCGGACGGATTTTATCCAGGTAGTGATGTTACACAGTTAAGCATTCTCGGTTATGACCCGGCAGTCTATTATACCGGACGATCACCTCTCGAAGCGGCAAGCATAGGTGTATCGCTGGCTGCGGATGATGTTGCCTATAGATGCAATCTTGTCACACTTACCCGGGGCGGCGAATACATATCATCAAATATCTCCGGCGATGTTGTTATGGAGGACTACAGCGGCGGACATATTGGTTCTGAAGAGGCACGGGAACTTATATTGAGTCTTGATAAGGAATTGGGCAGTGATGTCTTCAGGTTTTATCCTGGTATGAGCTACAGACACCTGTTTGTGTGGAAAGGTGGAGAGACCGATGTAAAGTGCACTCCACCCCATGATTTCACCTGTAAACCGCTTTCAGGCAGGCTTCCTGATGGTAAAGGTATTGATGTCCTGAATGAAATCATGGAAAAGGCGCTTCATATTCTATCATCTCATCCAGTGAACAAAATAAGGCGTGACAGGGGTGAAAAACCTGCAAACGGCATCTGGCTTTGGGGACAGGGTAAGGCGCCAATGTTAAAGACGTTCCTTGAAAAATACGGACTTCATGGATCAATGATAGCGGCGGTTGATCTGATGAGGGGAATAGGGAAATATGCAGGCTTTGATATAGTTGATGTACCCGGTGCAACAGGATATCTTGATACCAATTTCAAGGGTAAAGCGGAATATGCGTTAACAGAGCTTGAGACCAAGGACGTTGTCTATATTCATGTTGAGGCGCCGGATGAGGCTGGACACAATGGAGATGTAGCAGGGAAGGTGAAGGCGATAGAAGACCTGGATGAAAAGGTTGTTGGAACAGTTTTGAACGGGATGAAGGATATGGGTCCTTTCAGGATTCTTATCCTTTGTGATCACTGGACGCCGGTCAGTATCAGGACACACACGGCAGAGCCAGTTCCGTTTATTCTTTATGACAGCGGGGAAGGTATGAAGTCAGGCAGGTGTTACGATGAGGTCAATGCGTCTGCCAGCGGAGTGTTTGTAGAGGATGGTACAACTCTAATAGACAGGCTGGTTGAGAAGTAAAATGCTTATAGTCCAGAAATATGGCGGTACCTCCGTTGGCAGCATTGAGCGGATAAGGAATGTAGCCTCTAAGGTTGCAAAGACACGGGATGCGGGCCATGAGGTAGTTGTAGTCGTGTCTGCAATGAGCGGGGAGACAGACAGGCTGGTTGCACTTGCCCATGAAATTACAGATTCACCTGTGGAAAGGGAGATGGACCTGCTCCTTTCATCGGGTGAGCGTGTGACTATTGCCCTGCTTGCAATAACATTGAACAGCATGGGTTATCCATCCAAGGCATTTACAGGACGTCAGGTTGGCATTATAACAGACAGTATTCATACAAAGGCAAGGATTGAGCGGGTTGGCGCTGAAAGGGTTCGTGACGCGTTAAATCATGGTATAATACCAGTTGTAGCCGGTTTTCAGGGTATTAGTGAGGAATCAGATGTTACCACACTTGGAAGAGGCGGGTCTGATCTTACAGCGGTGGCCATTGCAGCGGCTCTTAAGGCTGACCTGTGTGACATTTATACCGATGTTGACGGGGTATACACTGCTGACCCGAATGTTGTAGTTGAGGCAAGGCGTCTTGATAAAATATCGTATGAAGAGATGCTTGAGCTTGCCAGTCTCGGTGCCAAGGTCCTGCAGAACAGGTCTGTGGAATATGCGGCAAAATATAGTGTAAGGCTGCGTGTAGTGTCTTCATTTAAAGAGGGTAGTGGTACAGTGCTGGCAGAGGAGGATGAAGATATGGAAAAGGTAGCTGTCTCAGGTGTTACATGTGACAGAAATCAGGTTAAGGTTACTATAGTTGGAGTCCCTGATAAGCCCGGTATCGCAGGAAAGATATTCGGGGCAATCTCTGATGCCAATATAGTTGTTGATATGATAATTCAGAATGTGAGTCAGGAGTCTCTGACTGACATATCATTTACAGTCCCGCGTGCAGATGTTACCAGGACGAGAGAATTAATGACGCACCTCATCAAAGATATTGGCGCTAAGGAGCTTGCTATAAAAGAGGACATTGCCAAGGTCTCAATTGTAGGAGTAGGGATGAGATCTCACTCCGGTGTTGCCGCGAGGATGTTCAGTACATTGGCGGATGAAAGTATTAATATAATGATGATCAGCACATCTGAGATAAAAATTTCCTGCGTGATAGATGCAAAGTATGCAGAGCTGGCAGTGAGGGCATTGCACAGGGTATTTGAATTGGGAAAATGACAGAAAGGTAATGTTATAGAGTGAAAAATATTGAATTATACGACACTACACTGCGTGATGGTGCACAGGCCGAAGATGTCTCATTCTCCCTTGAAGACAAGTTAAGGATAGTTGAACAGCTTGATAATTTCGGTATACATTACATCGAAGGCGGTTTTCCGGGGGCAAATCCCAAGGATACAAAGTTTTTCCAGGAAGTAAAATTAATCAAGCTGAAGAAGTCCAGAATTGTTGCCTTCGGCAGTACCCGCAAGGTATCGAACAAGGCAAAGGGCGACCCCAATATTGATGCCCTTCTAAATGCAGAGACAAGTCATGTTGCTGTAGTAGGCAAGAGCTGGGACTTTCATGTAACAGAAGCGCTTGGTGTCACTTTAAAGCAGAATCTCGATATGATTGCCGATTCCATTGTGTATCTGAAGTCAAAAGGTAAGTTCGTATTTTTTGATGCAGAGCATTATTTTGATGGATATAAAGCAAATCCTGAATATGCATTAGAGACATTGAAGTCATCCATCCGGGCTGGTGCGGACAGCGTTGTCTTATGTGATACAAATGGCGGTACCCTGCCGGATGAACTAATCAGGATAATAAGAAGCACCCGTCGTGAATGCAAGACAGTTATGGGAATACATTGTCATAATGATTCTGATCTCGCAGTGGCCAACTCAATTATAGCAGCCGGTGCCGGAATAAAATATATACAGGGAACGATTAACGGACTTGGTGAGAGATGCGGAAATGCAAATCTCTGCTCAATCATACCAAACTTGAAGCTAAAACTTGGCGTAGATTGTTTGTCAGATGAGCAACTGAAACAACTGCGTAATGTATCACATTTTGTTAGCGAGATAGCAAATATCAAACCAGACAGGCATCAGCCATATGTCGGGGATAGTGCATTCACTCACAAAGGTGGTCTGCATGTTCATGCGGTCAGGAAAAAAGCAACGACCTATGAACATGTAAACCCCGATGATGTCGGCAATATCAGGAGGACACTGGTTTCTGATTATTCCGGTATCAGTACAATTGTTCAAAAGGCCGGCGATTATGGGATTACTATAAAACCGGATGACCGGCCAAAACTGAATGAGGTATTAAAGGTATTAAAAGAGATGGAAGACCGCGGCTATCAGTTTGAAGGCGCTGAGGGATCGTTTGAGTTGTTGATGAAGAAGGCGCTTAATCTGCATACAAGATTTTTTAATCTGATCGGCTTCAGGATTCTCGTTGCGAAAAGACGTGAAGATGAACCGCCAATCTCAGAGGCTACAATAATGTTGAATGTTAATGGTGAGACAGAACATACGGCAGCCGTTGGCAACGGGCCGGTTAATGCACTGGATAATGCCCTCAGGAAGGCACTCGAGAAATTTTATCCATCCCTGAGGACTGTCTCTATGCTGGATTACAAGGTGAGGGTACTCACAGGTATGAATGGAACCGCATCCAGAGTTCGTGTGCTGATTGAGTCAGGCGATAATGACAGGAAGTGGGGTACAGTGGGTGTCTCAGAAAACATCATAGAGGCGAGCTGGCAGGCCCTGGCAGACAGTATCGAATTCAAACTCCTTAAAGATAGTGAGCAGTCAGGAGAAAAGGACTGAGATGGACGACGGCATGATTGAAGAAGGCATTGTTTTATCTGTATCCGATGGAATGGCAAGGGTCCGTGCTGTCAGAGGGAGTTCCTGCGGCGGATGCGCATCCCGTTCTATGTGTAAACCGTCCGAGTCCTCTGATGTTATTATAGAGGCAAAAAATGAAATTGGCGCACATGTAGGCGAGAGGGTAGAGGTTGTTGTAGGAGCGAAGACTTTCTTAAAGGCGTCCTTTATTTCTTATATGATGCCGCTGATAACTTTTTTTATAGGCGCTATCATTGGGAAGTATATTGCCGGGTCCGATGTCTGGGCGGCGATTGCTGGAATGTTTACCATGCTCATCTGTTTTTATGGTGTATGGCTGTATAATAAAAAACTGCAGCGAGGGAGTAAATACCACCCGGTAATTAAAACAGTCTTATCTCCTTGACAGGAAATGCTGTTTATAATAATATTTTCAAGACGTTAAGGGAGGGTCTGATGTGAAAAAAGTTGACATTGCCAATGAGCTTTATGAGAAGATCGGGATTTCAAAGAAAGAGGCATTGAATATTGTTGAGATTGTACTGAATACCCTCAAGGAAGGTCTTAAAAATGGAGAGACTGTAAAGATTGCCGGTTTCGGAAATTTTGTTGTCAGGAGTAAAAGGGAGCGTAAGGGGCGCAACCCCAAGACAGGGGAAGAGATTGGTATAAAGCCGCGCAGGGTAGTGACGTTCCGGCCCAGTCACATATTTAAACAATATATCAGTGGTTCAGGGGACAAAAGAGCTGATAAGTGAAATTGTTTTACAAAATAAGTGAGGCCAGTAAAGCTACAGGCCTTGAAGCATACGTATTACGTTATTGGGAGACAGAATTCCCTGAAATTGCTCCAAGAAAAAGTAAGGGTGGACAGAGGGTTTACGAACAAAAAGATATAGATAAAATTCTTAAGATTAAGAAAATGCTTTATGAGGAAGGTCTTACAATAGCCGGTGCAAGAAAAAAACTTGGAGAATATCTTAACAAGGATGCACCTGAAAAACCTAATATAGCGGTTATTGACAAGGCAATAGATGAATTGCAGGGAGTCTTGAATATCCTGAAAATATAGCAAATCGGGGCGTGGCGTAGCCTGGTAGCGCACTCCCTTGGGGTGGGAGAGGCCGGCCGTTCAAATCGGCTCGCCCCGATCAGTTAAATAGGGACAGCGCCTATTTATTTCCTGGAAATAAATAGGCGCTGTCCCTATTTAACTGATCTATTTAACTATAATGTCTATCAAATCATGTTAATCTTAGTCTCCAATGATGACGGGGTTCAATCACCGGGAATCCGTATCTTAGCTGATACCCTCAGGTCTATGGGAGAGGTGTATATAATAGCGCCTGACAGGGAGCGATCAGCTGCAAGTCACGCCCTGACTCTCCATAAACCATTACGTCTTGATAACCTTGGAAATAACATCTATGCAGTTAATGGAACTCCTACAGATTGCATTAATCTTGGCGTAAATGGTTTACTGCACAGAAAGCCTGACCTTGTTGTTTCAGGGATAAACAGGGGTGGTAACCTGGGAGATGATGTCACATATTCAGGTACTGTCTCGGCTGCATTTGAGGGGACACTCCTCGGGATCCCTTCGTTTGCAATCTCACAGGTGGCTGAAAGTGATTATAAATTTGAAACTGCGGCAAAATTTGCCCTTCAACTGGCGATGATGATTAAAGAGAAGTCACTTCCTCCTGAGGTGCTGCTAAATGTTAATGTTCCCAATCTTGATACCTCATCTATCAAAGGTATCAGGATCACACATCAGGGAAAAAGGATATATGATAAGAATGCGGTTGTTGAGAAGGTTGATCCGCGCGGCAGGAAATATTACTGGATTGGTGGCAGCAGGCTTTCATGGGAAGATACGAAAGACAGTGATTTTTCTGCAATTGAAAATGACATGATTTCTATTACACCCTTACGGCTCGACCTGACTGAGTTTAATGTCATTAAGGAGCTTCGCAACTGGGAGTCTGCACTTGATGATGGACTTAAGGCGAAGGTATTAGATCAGGGATGAACCATTGAACCCTATATTACGATGATTAACTTTGAGGCACAGCGTAACGCGATGGTTGATGAGCAGATAATCAGGCGTGGTGTAAAGGACGGGCGGGTACTGTCTGCCATGAGGAAAGTCCCGAGGCATCTTTTTGCAGGGAAGGAGCTTGAATGGCGGGCATACGGAGATTACGCCCTTTCGATTGGCGAGGGGCAGACGATATCGCAGCCTTATATGGTGGCTGTTATGACCGAGGCACTGGAACTGAAGGGAGATGAAAAAGTACTTGAGATAGGTACTGGCTCAGGTTATCAATCGGCTGTGCTCGCAGAGCTGGCCGGCTCTGTTTATACAGTAGAAAGGATAACTCCGCTCGCAAGGCGTGCTGAAACACTGATGAATGAACTTGGATATCTTAATGTGTTTTTCAGGATAGCCAACGGGACATTGGGGTGGAAAGAAGAGTCACCATTTGATGGCATTATTGTAACTGCCGGGGCGCCGGTCATCCCGGAGACACTGCTTGAACAGCTTTCCGATGGCGGCAGGCTTATAATTCCAGTAGGTGACAAGTATACGCAGATGTTAACAAGGGTAGTTAAAACGGCTAAAGGTAAAGTGACAACGCATCTCATGCCGTGCGTATTCGTACCGCTTGTTGGTGAACATGGATGGGGTATTTCATAGTGATGGATAACGGATGATCAGGCTTTACAATACATTAACTGGTAAGAAAGAGGAGTTTAAACCACTGGTATCCGGCCATGTCGGCATTTATGTCTGCGGCGTGACTGTATATGATGTATGCCATATAGGACACGCAAGGAGTGCTCTGGTATTTGATGTTATCAGGAGATATCTCGAATATCTTAATTTCAAGGTCTTATTCGTGAAAAATTTTACAGATATAGATGACAAGATTATTGTCAGGGCTCAAAGGGACGGGGTAGAGTGGAGTGGTGTCGCCGGGAAATATATAGATGAGTATCACAGGGACATGGATCTGCTGGGGGTCAGGAAGGCAGATATAGAACCTAAGGCAACTGATCACATCGGAGAGATGCAGGAGATCATCAGTGAATTAGTGAAGACTGGATATGCTTACGCAAGAGAGGGCAATGTATATTACAGGGTGAAGAGTTTCAAGGATTATGGAAAGCTTTCTAAACGTGATATTGAAGAGATGTTAGCCGGCGCCAGGGTTGAGGTTGATGAAAGGAAGGAAGATCCTCTCGATTTTGCACTCTGGAAGTCATCGAAGCCGGGAGAGCCTGAATGGAGCAGTCCATGGGGTGGAGGAAGGCCAGGATGGCATATTGAGTGTTCTGCCATGTCTATGAAGTATCTTGGACAGACATTTGATATCCACGGCGGCGGTAAGGATCTGATATTCCCTCATCATGAGAATGAGATTGCACAGAGTGAGGCATCTTCAGGAAGAAGATTAGCAACGTACTGGATACACAATGGTTTTGTAAATGTAAATCAGGAGAAGATGTCCAAGTCCCTGGGGAACTTCTTTACCATTAAAGAGGTGTTTGATAAGTACCCATATTCTCAGGCCGTGACTTCAGAAGTGCTCAGATATTTCCTTATTTCAAATCACTATAGAAGCCCTGTTGACTTTTCTGACTATGGTATGAAATCTTCACATGCAGCGCTTGACGGTTTTTATACGACTTTACAGAAGGTCAAAGAGGCCTGTAATGGGACAGTGGAAGATTCACCGGATGATGACAGTATCATCTCTGCAATAGAAATATGTAAAAAGGAAATTATTGAAGCAATGGATGATGATTTTAATACTGCGGCAGCGATTGGAAGTCTGCAAAAATTAAGAAGAGAGGTAAATACGAATATTGAATATGGGCTTTCCAGGAACACTTCAGGGAAAATATCAGATCTATTCAGTACCTTTAACGCAATTACCGGACTTTTTTCTATTGAGCCGGTTAAATGGGAATTTCTAAAGATTGAGATAAATGCAGAAGCCGGAAACTGTAAAGTTGAGGGGGCTGATGCTAATTTCAATATTTCTTTTTCAGATGATGATATCCGGAAACTTATCATGGAACGTGAGGATGCGAGAAGGAGAAAGGACTGGAAGCTATCTGATGAGATACGTATGACTTTGTCGGCAGCAGGGATAATACTGGAAGACAGGCCGGATGGTACTACAAGGATAAAACGTTGAGTAATAACAAGGAGGGGTTATTTGGAATCAATACGCTTCTTGAGGCACTCAGGTCCGGTGCAAGAGATTTTGAGAAGATTTATGTCGCAAGAGGTCTTCATGGCAAGGGTATTGATGAAGTTGTCAGGATCTGTAAGGCCAACGGCATTTATATCCATTTTGAGGGAAGGGAGGTAATTGACAGGCTGTCAGGCACTTCCAAGAATCAGGGTGTGCTTGGTCTGGCCGCTGCAAAACAATACTCATCTGTTGACGATATCCTTGAATTATCACACAAGAGAAATGAGAAACCATTTATCCTTATACTTGATGGGGTTGAAGACCCCAGAAATCTTGGGGCCATAATCAGGACGGCAGAGTGTGCCGGTGTACATGGGATCATTATCCCTAAACATCGCTCCTCAGGTTTGACAGATGCAGTTGCCAGGACATCAGCAGGGGCGATTGAATATCTTCATATTGCGAAGGTTACAAATATATCTCAAACGATTGAGCGATTAAAAAAGCAAGGCGTCTGGGTTTATGGACTTGATATGGATGGAGAAAAAGAGTATGATCAAATATCCTATACTGAACCTCTGGCAATTGTGGTTGGAGGAGAGGGTAAAGGCGTAAGGGACTTGGTCCGTAAGACGTGTGATGAGATTGTCAGGATACCACTTTTGGGAAAAGTCAGCTCACTTAATGTCTCCGTTGCTGCCGGAATAATCCTGTTTGAAATAGCCAAAAGACAAAGACCATAAGGTGAAATATCCCGATTGGTTTCCTTTTATTATTTTTCGGACTTGACTTAATATTTTAATTTTATATAATGTATAAGTTTTGCTGGCGTAGCTCAGTTGGTAGAGCAGCTGATTTGTAATCAGCAGGTCGGGGGTTCAAATCCCTTCGCCAGCTCCAGATAAGTGTCGGGCGTGGGGGGAGGTACCCAAGCGGCCAAAGGGAACAGACTGTAAATCTGTCGCTGTATAGCTTCGGAGGTTCGAACCCTCCCCTCCCCACTTTAGAAGCAGTGAGTGGAAAGCAATGAGCAATGAGTTAGAAGCAATAAGCGAGTATGAACATAGGATTTGAGTCGCGGGTAAATAATCCAATGTCGAGTTTACGCTCAAAAACGTCCAGGTGCAAGGAAGGACTTAAGATTTGAGCTGAGGCGTACTGTTAGGCAATTAAAATGATGGCGAAGGTAGACTCAGGAATGAAGTTTTTTCTCAAAAATGCCCAGATGCAAGGAAGGACTTACGATTTGAGGCGAGGCGTACTTATTGGTACGTTGAGTCTCAAATCGTAAGTCCTGACGCCGCAGATGGGCGTTTTTCAGAAAAAACTTGCGGGAGTAGCTCAGCGGTAGAGTTCCAGCCTTCCAAGCTGGCTGTCGCGGGTTCAAATCCCGTCTCCCGCTCCAAGGTCGGCCATAGGCCGACACTTATGGCTTATAGCCAATAGCTTATAGCTGTGAGGAGAATTAAATTTAAGGCCTTTTAGCTGTATGCAGGAAACTAATAGCTGATAGGTTCAGGTTCAGACGGATGGCAAGGCGGCTCAAGAGATGCAGTTTTTTTCGGAAAGTGCCCAGGTGCAAGGAAGGAGTAAAAATTTGAGCTGAGGCGTACTAATTGGTACGTTGAAGCTCAAATTTTTACTCCTGACGCCGCAGATGGGTGATTTCCGGAAAAAACTGCCCTTGTAGCTCAGTCGGTTAGAGCACCTCCTTGGTAAGGAGGAGGTCACCGGTTCGATTCCGGTCAAGGGCTCCATTAAGAAGCAATGAGTAACGAGCAATGAGTAAAGGCATTGCTTAGAAAAAGGAGGCTGGAATATGGCAAAGGCGAAGTTTGAGAGGAAGAAGCCGCATATAAATGTAGGGACGATAGGACATGTAGATCATGGAAAGACTACATTGACAGCTGCGATAACGATGTTATTGCATAAGCGTGGTCTGGCGG
>JADLDG010000114.1 GCA_020846775.1 Nitrospirota bacterium | reverse complement strand
GTGTATCCACCCGGAGGCTTCTCATATACAACTAATCTATAATAATAAGTTGTTGCAGCCAATAGTCCGCTTATGTTTGCACTTATATCCTCCTTTTTATCAGTGATAGTACCACGTACGTCATATGCAGCGTTATCATATGTCCCCGTGATAGTGCCATATTCGAAAAACTTTGTCGAAATTAATAAATAGGTTGTCCCATTCAGGGTTGCCGAGCCGGATGTCACGTTTGTTGCTTCACCCGTTATAACACTTGGCGGTGTTGGTGTTGTCAATGGCGTGCCAGTAACTGGTGGTATTTCCTCCGCCCATGTTAACCGTAAACATACACTGAAGATACCACAAGCAATTAAAAAACAATAGGTAATACTCACAGATCTATTGCTCATAATTCTACTGTCTCCTTTAAATTTTCAAAATTCCTTGCAAGCCTCAAGAAGCTTCGTAAATAGCTTGAAAAACGCCCAATAAATCTCTGTCTATTATTCCATTTTATCAAGAATCCCAAGATAAGGGATTCTTGATTATATCGATAAGGTAAACCTCAAGAGTTCACAGCCAACAGCGTCTTTATGACGATCAAATATATTTGTCCCGTGCTCTAAACAAATTGTTCTGGGCAGAAATTGGAAAGCCAGCAGTTTCAAAACCATTAAGAATATTTGATTAAGTGATCAATTACCTCGGATAAGCAATTGTCATTATGGCTTATCTAAATGCTTCAATAAAAAAAGTTTGTTTTCAGTCATTTAGAGATTTATAATTTGTAAAGATTAGTTTTAAAAACGATTATTTATTTAATAGGAGACGTACCATCGAACACATTCATAGCATAGATTATTATCACGCAAAAGATGAGCATGGTCACAAGCACGAGTACCGGTCACATGAACGGAAGAGATTAGTACTCACGAGCATTATAACAGGAAGTATCTTTGTCGTAGAGATTGTTGGGGGATTTATCACCAATAGTCTTGCCCTGATTAGCGATGCGGGCCACATGCTCACCCACCTGTTTGCATTACTCGTGAGCCTCTTTGCCCTCCATTTTGCCGCAAAACCCCCCACAGAAAAAAAAACCTATGGATTCTATCGGTTAGAGATACTGGCGGCCTTATTTAACGGCGTAACCCTCTTCATGATTACCCTGTGGATATTTTATGAGGCCTACCACCGTTTTATGCACCCCGAAACCATCTCAAGCGGCAAGATGTTCATTGTAGCCTTGGTGGGTCTGGTTGCCAATATTCTCTGTGTCTTCATTCTAAAAGGGGATGCGCATGAACATGAGCACAGCTTGAATGTCAGGACAGCATTTTTCCACATGTTAGGCGATACCTTTTCTTCCGTAGGCGTCATAATCGGAGCTATTGTTATCTATTACACCAACTGGTTTGTTGTCGATCCTATCATCAGTGTCATGATCTGCATACTCATCTTGATCTGGTCTTATAAATTGGTGATGGAATCCGTTGACGTTTTGTTAGAAGCAACACCAAAAGGAATTAATATTGAAGACGTTACCGCCAGTCTCAAACAGATTCCCGGCGTTGATGACGCGCATGACATTCATATCTGGACAATCACTTCAGGTATGTATTCTATGAGCGGACATATTGATACAAAAGACATGATGATTAGTGAGACGACCAGGCTTTCCAAAGAAATTAACCGTGTCCTGGGCGAAAAATTTAAGATCGGTCATACCGTAATTCAGTTCGGATGCGAATGCAAGGTCAATAACGCCCACCACGAACACCACCACCCGGAAACAAACCCGCACGAACATCACGCACATTAGTGCCCAATAAAAACGACTTCCACCATTGCTTTCTGTTCTGCCGCAGAAAGGACGATCTGTGTGGTGCCCGGGGAGACCCCACTTACGGTGAATATGGCTTTACCAATCGGATTCGTGAGTGCTTCAGAGGTAACCGTCGCAACCGTCGGGACAGTGCTCACAGCCGTGACTTTCATACCAAAGAGCGGGCCACTCTCACTATCCAATACCTGAACATATACCTTATCCTCAGAACCCGAGTGGACGCTCAGTTTGTGAGGACTTACCAGGATACGCACTCCTTCCTCATACGGCCGATAGGAACGAGTTGGCGTACACGAACACAGGAAAACGATACCAATCCAAATTAAAGGGAAAAAGATACTCTTTTGATTCGAAAACTTCACGATGATTCTCCTCTCTCAGATAACCGTTTGAAACCGTCTAGAAAGTGGATGGAGTAAAGACCAAAAAGTATTGGTAAGGAAGAAGAAATGTATGCCTTTGCAACAAGGTAAAATCAGCCTGCTGAACTTCATGCATCACCATGTCCTCTGGCAGACGAAATTTCAAAGGGGGACCGATAGGGCACTCGTCAGTAAATTCCAAAATTGCCAATTTGCCGTAAGGTTTCAAGGCAGATCTCAGTTTTTTCACATATTCAACGGGTCTTGCAATTTCATGATAGGCACTCAGAAGAATGATGGCATCCATCTTCTCAGGTGATAGTTTTGGATTATCCATATCACCAAGGACAAGTACTACGTTTTTTAATCCTCTATCCAGCACATTCTTCCTTGCATAGTCGATCATCTCCTGCTGTATATCTACGGCATAAACAATTCCGGATTCCCCTACACATTCAGATAATTTTGCGGTAAGATACCCCGTGCCGGCGCCAATATCCGCAACAACCTGTCCGCTTTTT
>JADLDG010000113.1 GCA_020846775.1 Nitrospirota bacterium | reverse complement strand
GCCTTGAGCCACCGCTCGGCACGCTCCTCCGCTTCTTCTACCAACTCCACCACTTGAAACCCGTCCTTCAGGTAGCCAAGACCAGTTTCAGGATCCCGTGTCAGGATACGCTCATCCGGGCCTTCAAACATCTCCCAGATAGGCTGTCCTACAGTCTCTTCCGGAATGACCCTCACTGGAACACCAGCTTCCCGTGGCTTCCCATGACGGCCTTTAAATCTCTCCTGAACCCTCGGTTCAGGACATTCTGGAGAAATCCGGGTGGATCTGACAGATCCTCCGGACTCCCCGTAAGTACTATCTTCTCCGGTCTCCAGCGTTTTACCGCCCGAAGACCTCAGCCATGAATTATTGGTTTTCTCCATGTGCTGCCTCCTTTCCCCCGTCCTCTCTCCGGCCAGAGTACCAAAGACTCAGAAAACGCCGGGGGAAAGGAGGTTCACCGCGCTATCCGGTCAAAGGGGCCTGGCCGGAGAGAGGGCGGGGGAAAGAGAGAAAGGAGAAGACATTTCTCGTCCGCCATCAGAAGATCTGAAAATGTCAAAGAGCGATTGCTAATTTCTAATGTGAGCATACTATGAAGGCCCAGAGAGATAACTATATTGAGAAGGACAAAAGGGAGGGATTTATGGCAGGAATCCGGATCACGGCAATTCTTGATGAACTTTCCATGAGATTGCTCATTGCTATCGCTCCTCGCAATAACATCGCGATACTCAAGGTCGTCATGTGAGCGAAGCGAAGCAATCTCTATCGATATTCACTAAGAATTGCTGGAGGCGCTTGCTGGCAGTTGTTATCGGCATGCCGGCAAATTCCTTATGGTGGATCTTCGTCTGGCCGCTACTATTTTCGAACTTTACAAAAGACAATATCACCGGCAGGTTGGCCCGCTATTTTCAGCAGGCTGGATTTTCACAAGTAGACGGCCCCAAATATATTGTTCCATGCTACGGAGAATGCGATGATAGAGTTAGGCGGGGCGGTCGGCCTCACAAATGTCAGTCAGGACCTGTTCCGGTGTGCCTTTGGCTATGAATTTTGATAGATGATCTTGCAGGAGGGAAGTTATGGGAATAGAAAATAAGGCCCTGCTCCCTTATTTTTTTCTTGACATTCTACATGCTGTAGAATATAAATAAGGAAAGAAAATTACAAGATGGGTCATGAATCGGAAGGAGAGACAAAAATTGTAGATACGAAGTAAGATAATGGTGTCTTCTAAATTCATCAGTCCTTGAGGAGGCGATTTATGCAAAAAAGATATTTGTATTGCTCTCTTATCTTTGCTCTGTTTTTAATAACTGCTCAGATCATGAGAAGCGAAATGGTACTTGCACATCAAGGGCATGCGGGACCTACAAAGATTTTCATGAATTAGAAGGAAGCCCTCAAGACGATGTTGCCAGAAGGGGGAAAGATCGTTAAGAGGAAGGAAGTATTAAAAAAAGAAAAATACAATGAGGCAGTAAAAAGGTGGGGATATTCCCCTCCGGAAGGGGTTTACACATATTATATCTCGAAGGGTAAAGGAGGGGACCTATTAGGGACATTGTTTATTCAAACTATGGAATACAAACATGGTGACGTCGAACTTGCCGTAGCCTATGACAAAGAAGGCAGTATTAGCGGGATTACAATACTCTCCTGCCCAGAGAAGTTTGTGAAAGAGGTGACAGAGAATATCCAGGCAAGCGGGTTCCTGGATAAATTCTCACACCTCAAGACAGATGATGCCATTGTCAGGGTAAAGGGCTACGACAAAGAACCACAAGAGAGTATTCAATATATTATTGCAAAGGGGATTGAAGGGACGGCGATACTGTTGAAACTCTTCCAGGGCCTTTGATGAAGTGATAGTAAGCAGGATGGATATCCGTTAACAAAAAAGCGTATGAACTCAACAATCATATTCCTTATCATTATCGTCGTATTCATGTTCCTCATGCACCGTGGAGGCGGCGGTATGGGATGCTGTGGTGGTGACCATGAGCATGGTGAGAAAAAACCTGAGAAGGGCGAGCAAAAAGAGGACGAAGAAAAGCACGGAGGGCATAACCATGGGTAAAAGCGAGCAGCAAGACAAAAAGAAATCCCTAAGTACTCTGCTTTTTATTCTTTGCTGTCTTTTGCCTTTAATTATAATTTTTGTCCTTGCAGGCTTAGGTTTCCAAATAAGTCCCTGGCTGTTTATACTCATCCTGTTTGTATGCCCACTGATCTTGTTCCGCCTTATCGGTTACAGTGAAAAAGGCGGGAAAAAGGAAGGAACTGAGCCATCGGAGAAAGATGTCGTTAAAGAAGCAGAAGGGCAGCCTTCAGATATCACGGCTCAAACCGCCCCAATTATTAAGACGATGGAAGGCCTTTTTAGCTGGGATGTATTCTTTGTGAATAGTATCAGCACTGTTGGCGATACGGTAATGTTTGAAGGCAACCTGAAAGCAAAGCCGGCGGTTGCACTGGATACATTAACAGGGCGGTTTAAAGATAAGTTTGGTAATAAGTATCAGTTGTTTTTGCAGCAGGATTCCGACGAAAGGCCTGTTATCGTTGTTGTACCAACGAATGAGGCGGCTATTGGCGAAAAGGCAAAAGCAGCATCCAATCCTTTGATAAATATTTTACTTTTCATGGCCACAATTGTAACAACCACTATGGCAGGCGCCTCACATCAGGGTGTAAACCTCCTGGTAGAACCATCAAAATTTACCATCGGGCTTCCCTACGCATTCGGGATAATGGCTATCCTTGGGATTCATGAACTTGGCCATTACATCCTTGCCAGAAGGCACGGTATCGTTACTACATTTCCCTATTTTATACCGATCCCCTTCGGCCTTGGGACATTCGGCGCCCTTATCCAGATGAAATCGCTGGTAAAAGACAGAAAGGCCCTTTTTGATACAGGGATTGCGGGGCCAATAGCAGGTCTTATTGTAGCCATCCCGATTCTCTTTATAGGGCTTAGGTATTCTATGGTTATTAAGGATGGCAGTGAGGCCGGCGTAAGCCTGTCATCTTCTGTGCTTTTAGCTTTTATTGCAAGGCTTTCTCTCGGGGATGCAATCAGCGTGAGCCATACAGTAATGTTGCATCCACTCGCCTTTGCGGGCTGGCTCGGCCTGATGATAACTGCCTTGAATCTGCTTCCCATAGGGCAACTGGACGGCGGTCATATCAGTCATGGGTTATTTGGCAGAAAAAGGGCAGAGATTATTGCGCACGTGGCATTTTTCGCCATTATTATCCTCGGCATATTTGTATGGTCAGGATGGTTATTCTGGGCAATACTCGTGTTTTTCCTTTCAGGCGCCAAAGGTATGCCACCCATAAATGACGTAACAGAACTTGACCGTAAACGTGTCGTAATAGGTGCTATAGCATTTGTCCTGCTCTTTCTCATCCTGTCGCCGCTGCCTCATGTGTTTTACCGGTCCCTTGGGCTACATTGCCCTTATATTTAGGGGGGTGGAAGATGTCTGCAGTCATTAAAAATGAATTAACGGAGAAGGAGAAAAGGTTCAGTGTGGCCCTTGTCATCCTGGCCTTTGCCCTTTTTGTACTTAACAATAGGAGGGTCGAATGCACACTTCACACGAGACAAATGGCCGCTGGGGATTGCGCTGGGGACTGACACTCCTCGCCTTTCTTGGCATTGCTGCTTTCTTTCTTTTAACGGAGCACCGGGCGCATTTCTTTGGTGTATTGCCATGGCTGCTGCTGCTCGCGTTTTTCGTGCTGCATTTCTGGATGCACTGGGGGCGTGGAGGGCGCCGTACTCACGATGGAGATAAACATACCGGCCATAGGAGGGATAAATCATGAGTGACGCGCCCGCATATGGACTCTGGCCGCTGGTGATTATCAATTCGTTGATCTTTATCATTTTTGCCTTCAGCTTCACCAAGCCGCACACGGCGCGGGACTGGCGTTCATTCGGCGCCTTCTCGGCCTTCCTCGTTGCGCTATTCACCGAGATGTACGGTTTTCCGCTAACGATTTACCTGCTGTCGGGCTGGTTACAGAGCCGCTATCCGGGCGTTAACTGGTTCGCGCACGATTCCGGTCACCTCCTGGAGATGCTCTTTGGCTGGCGCACCAATCCTCATTTTGGTCCGTTTCACATACTGAGTTTCATCTTCATCGGCGGCGGCTTCTCCGTGCTCGCGAGCGCCTGGCGGGTGCTGTATGCGGCGCAGCAGACCCATATACTTGCGACCACGGGGCCGTACGCCAGTATCCGCCATCCGCAGTACGCTGGCTTCGTGCTCATCATGTTCGGGTTCCTTGTGCAATGGCCGACGCTGCTGACGGTAGTCATGTTTCCGGTGTTGGTTTTTATGTACATACGCTTGGCGCGTCGGGAAGAGCGGGAGGTTGTGGCGAAGTTCGGCGACGAGTACGCACGGTACGCGGCACGCACGCCTGGCTTTTTCCCACACCTCCGCTCCAGGGGCGGTTCGCAGGAGCGCAATACCAGAAGCGGCGGTCATCATTAAGAGCGAGTTGAGTCACCATGAAGCACCGGATCATTGTACAACCACTTGGCGACTTTCCTATCGAAGAACTCGATGTTGAGATGGCTCCGGCAGGCAAGGCCGGGAAGGAATAAAGTGATGGGAACCGTGCTCATGTGGGTGGCAGTGATTGCGTTCGGCCTTGGTGGCATTGCCCAGATCGCCGAGGGGAAGAAGTTGCTTGGACTTGGCCTCCTATTGTTGTCCGCAGCCAATAGATAAGATGGACATTATCCCGTGGTAATGCGCAGGATTAGCCAGGAGGTGTGAGAAATGGAAAAGAAACAACAATTTTCTCTTTGGTATTTTGTGGTCACGCTTTTGATTCTGATTGTGCTTCAGACCTATCTGTTTGTACCGCATGCCGAGAATCTCTCTTATAGCGATTTCAAGGTGCTCCTGAAGGCCGGAAAGGTGTCGGATCTCAGTCTGGGGGAACGGACCATTACAGGGATCTTAAATAAGGAAGGGCTTGAGGGATTTCTTCCAAAAGAGAAGATTGACAAGCTGAAGCAATTTGGCAAGGGAGAGCACCGCTTCGTAACGGTCCGTGTGAATGACCTGTCCCTGATCCAGGAGTTGGAGGCCGCAAACGTGCGCTTTACCGGCCGGGAGGAAAACACCTGGTTCTCAACCCTGCTCTCCTGGATTCTTCCCGCGGTTTTCTTTTTCGCCCTGTGGAGCGTTCTCATCAAGCGTATGGGGGCAGCCAGTGGTATGCTGGAGATTGGTAAGAGTAAGGCCAAGGTCTACATGGAGAAGCAGACCGGAGTGACATTTGACGATGTGGCCGGCATAGATGAAGCGCGCGAAGAGCTGATGGAGGTGGTAGAGTTTCTCAAAAATCCCCAGCGGTACTGCCGCCTCGGAGGGAAAATCCCCAAGGGGGTTCTGCTTGTGGGGGCTCCCGGAACTGGCAAGACTCTGCTTGCCAAGGCGGTAGCCGGGGAAGCCGGAGTCCCGTTCTTTAGCATGAGTGGTTCGGAGTTTGTCGAAATGTTTGTAGGGGTGGGGGCGGCCCGTGTGCGGGACCTCTTCGCACAAGCTCAGCAGAAGGCCCCCTGCATCATTTTCATTGACGAACTGGATGCCCTCGGAAAGGTTAGGGGTTTTAACCCGATCGGAGGACACGACGAGCGCGAGCAGACGCTTAATCAGCTTCTGGTGGAGATGGATGGATTCAAAACGGAAAAAGGTGTCATCATTATGTCCGCCACCAACCGGCCCGAAATTCTGGATCCGGCATTGCTGCGCCCCGGGCGTTTTGACCGGCATGTGGCTCTCGACAGGCCGGACCTGAAAGGCAGGGAGAATATACTCCGTGTCCATGCCAAGCATGTGACCCTTGCTCCGGATGTAAACCTTTCCGTGATTGCTGCAAAGACACCTGGATTTGTTGGGGCTGATCTGGCCAATCTGGTGAATGAAGCGGCCCTTCTGGCTTCGCGAAAAAACAAGAACGGCGTGGAAATGACAGATTTTGACGAAGCCATTGATCGAATCGTGGCTGGCCTTGAGAAAAAGACTAGGGTGATGAATCCAATGGAAAAAAAGACCGTGGCCTATCATGAGGCAGGCCATGCCTTGGTGGCTGAGTCCCGTTCTCATGCCGACAAAGTTTCGAAGATTTCCATCATCCCCCGTGGTGTGGCAGCACTGGGTTACACCCAGCAGCTTCCCACGGAGGACCGGTACCTCCTGAAGAAAACCGAGCTACTGGATCGTCTTGATGTACTATTGGGAGGTCGGGTAGCTGAGGAGATCGTCTTTAGCGATGTCTCCACTGGGGCGCAGAATGATCTCCAGCGGGCTACCGACATGGTTCGCCACATGGTCACCAGGTATGGAATGAGCGAAACCCTGGGGCTGGCCACCTTCAAAGAGCCGTCGGCGACGTTCCTCAACGTCCCTATGCCTCAGGGGCAGAGGGAATACAGCGAGCGGACCGCCCAAGCGATCGACGAGGAGGTTAAAAAGCTCCTGGACGACGCTCATGCCCGCGTGAAGGAGACCCTGATCAGCAAGCGGATGACACTGGAAGCTCTGGCGAAAGTTCTTCTGGAAAAGGAGGTAGTGGATCGAACTACGCTGGAGAAGATGAAGGCAAATCGGAATGCATGAGCAGACACTGGCAAATGCGTAAGGAGGAGGTGATGTCATGGCTAAAGATCCTGTTTGCGGGATGGAGGTGGATGAAGAAAAAGCTTCTAAAATTACATACAAGGATAAAATGTATTATTTCTGCTACGCCTCGTGCCAGTGGGCCTTTGAGGATTCGTTGGAGTCCCTAAGGAGCAGGAGTTGGCAGAAAAGATACGGGGCACGGAGATGTAAAATGTCTGTACTGACGGAAGTTATGAAGGAGGAGTCGATAATACATGACAAGGATAGAGAGACTCCCTGCCCTGACTGTCCGGTAGAGTCTGCGTTTGAAAGAGGGAATGGCAGCGATTCACAAGACGAACGTGGGATAATATCGGGGTTTTCTTGTTTTTCATAAAAATTTGTGGCATAGTAATTCTACGCATGGTAGAAAATGCCGTAGAACAGTCTGACCATCGAGGGAAGGACAAAATTAAGGAGGTGACCGTATGGACGCGTTGAAACACCACCACATCCGATTCAAACAGGCGCCAGTCTGGGGCGGGGCGCCCGAATGGGAGGCAAAAATCAGCGAGATCCAGGGCGTAACCAGGGTCAGGATCGACGCGGAAAAGGGGGACTGTCTTGTAGAGTATAACCTCCTCAAGTGCAGGGAAGAGGAGATCGAGAGACGCTTGATCGAGGCAGGGTTTGTATTGGATGAGAGCCTCAAAGAAAAAGTCAAAAGGGGCTGGGTCCATTTCACGGAGGAGAACGAGCAGGCAGAACTCAAACATGGAAGAACTGCCCCCTGCTGCGGCAATGTGGAAGAGATCGAGAGAAGGAGAAAAATGGGAAAGTAGGGAATAGGCATAAGGGTGAAAACCATTCATGAAAAAATGAATTGCCGGAGAAGAAGAAAAGGTTCAGGGTGCCTCTTTCATTGGCTGCAGGTGGCAAGATACGGGGTGCTGAAGAGAGCGTGAACGGCATGCAAATGACCCGCTTACAAAATCTGCCCATCCATGTAAAGATACTCTTTAGCTCCTTTCTCCTGACGATAGGAATGGCCTATGTGTTTGCTCTCCTCTACCTCTACCTTCTTGATATCGGTCCGCACAGGGAGGCTGGGATGGGGCTGTTGGAGGGGACTATTCACAAGTATTACGGGACCAGGGGGAACACGCGCCTGGAGAAGGCCCTGAAAGGAGTGATGGGAGAGAGACTGACGGAAGATGCGAAGAGGGAGATTGCTCGCTGGATTCAGGAGGGCGCTTCCGGGGAAGGTTTTATAAAAATAAAGCCCGTATTAGATCAAAACTGTGTGGTCTGTCACAGGCCTGGTTTCGGATTAATCCCCCTTACAAGCTATGAAGAGGTGAAGGCCATTACAGATGTTGACCTTGGGGAATCAATCCGGGCACTCTCCCGCGTTTCCCATATCCACCTCTTCGGGATGAGTTTCATCTTCATCCTGACCGGCATGATCTTTTCCATGAGCGGGATCAATATCTATTTGCGGAGTGTTATCATAGCCTTACCCTTTCTGGCTATCTGGGTGGATATAGGCTCCTGGTGGTTTACAAAATACCAGCCGGCCTTTGCTTATACAGTGATTATCGGCGGCGGTCTGATGGGCCTCGCCTTCGGGGCGCAGATATTCATCTCGCTCTACGAGATGTGGCTTAAGAAGGGATCAGGAGAAAGAGAGGAGGCATAAAATGTCTGTAGTAATGGGAGTTATGGTCGTGCTTATGATCGTGGGCTTCTTAGGTGTGGGAATAGCACCGGCTCACAAGACGGACAAAGCAATGATCTGATAAAGAAAGAATAAAAAATGCCTTTCATTTATAAGGATATTGGCCGTTTCCGGCAGATACTTGCCGTTCTGGCCCGGTATGGCTTTGGTCATCTCGTGGAACGCCTGAGGCTTGCAAAATGGCTCCCTTTTGGCCGGAGGTTTTTCAGGTTTAAGCGACTCCGCATCCCCTCCACTCCAGCGGTAAGGTTTCGCCATGTCCTTGAGGAGCTGGGGACCACTTTCATCAAGTTTGGACAGGTATTGAGTCTGCGAAGGGACATCCTGCCGGAAGAATTTATAGTTGAGCTGCAGAGGCTCCAGGATACAGTCCCGCCATTCCCTGGTACAGAGGCAAAGGAACTGATCAAGAAAGACCTCGGTAGGTCCGTAGAGGATATTTTCCTTTCCTTTAACGAAGATCCCATGGCAGCGGCTTCTATCGCTCAGGTTCATTTAGCGAAACTTCCGGATGGTCAGGAGGTGGTTGTTAAGGTCCAGCGGCCCGGGATACACCAGCAGGTGGAGACTGACGTAAGGATACTCGAGAACCTGGCTAAACTACTGGTGAGATACGTTCCTGAGAGCAGACTTTATGATCCTATCGGCCTTGTGGAGGAGTTTAGAAAAACGATTAGCAAGGAGATGGACTTCAAGATAGAGTTGCGAAGTGCAGAGCGGTTTCGCGCCAACTTTGCCGGCTCCAGGACGGTCTTTGTCCCCGGGGTTATAAAGGAGCTCTGTTCTAAAGAGGTTCTTACTATGGAATGCAGTCATGGGAAGAAGGTAACAGAACTCGATGATCTGCTGCTGTCCAAAAAGAAGGTCCTGGCAAAGAACTTAACAGACGCCTATTTAAAACAGATTTTTGAAGATGGCTTTTTCCATGCGGACCCCCACCCCGGGAATATCTTTGTGCTGGATGATGGCCGGCTCTGCTTCCATGATTTCGGCATGATGGGCAGCCTCAGTCAGGAGATGATGGAGGATATCGCCGACTGGTTCATAGCCTTCCTCGATAAGGATATTGACCGCATAGTTGATATCTACCTGAAGGTCGGGATCCTTGGAGAAGAGGTCAATAGAAATGCCTTTGAAAGAGATCTCGCTGAGTTTGTGGAAGATTATTATAACCTCCCCCTCACTGAATTTTCCTTTGCCGAGGTGATGGAAAACTCCATCCGCATCGGCAGGAGGCACCATATAAGGGTTATCTCAAGCCTGCTGCTTCTGGGAAAGGCGTTTATGACTGTAGAGTATATGGTCAGGACTCTTGACCCCGAATTTAACCTGGTGGAAAGTATGAGACCCTATGCCAGTACTCTCATCAATCGAAGACTTGGACCCCGCCGTATCGCCAGGGACTTGATTAAGTCCCTCATGGATCTGCAGAGTCTTTCCAGGGAGATCCCTAGGGCGCTGCAGGTTTTGATTCAGGACACAAAGGAGAGAAAGGCAGGCTATAAACTCAGGCATGAGGGTCTGGAAGACATGGAAGGCCACATAGACAGGGCGGGTAACCGCCTCGCCTTTGCCCTTGTGGTGGCCTCTATCGTCATTGGCTCATCCATCATCATGCAGACTCACATGGAACCGATGCTTTTCGGTTATCCTGCAATAGGGGTTATTGGCTATCTTGTGACAGGATTTCTCGGACTATGGCTTGTATGGGCCATATTGAGATCAGGAAGATTATAAGTATGTCTGACATTAATAACAAAACTACGGAGGAAAGGACATGAACAGGGCGTCATGGGGAATAGTGGCATTGCTGGCAGTTGTTGCTATCATAATTGTGGCCTCCTATAGATTCAGCACAAAACAGCACATGGAGGTTGTAGAACACAAGCCTCCCTTAGCTGATGTACCAGGGGCTGCGTTCTTTAGTCTCGATGCCATGCAATCCGAGGGAGGAAAAAGGTTTGCACATTACCGGCAGAGGCAGACACAGCAATTGAATACGACAACCTACCGTCTGGATGTCACGTTAAATGACAGAAAATTTTTCAGATTACTTGCAGAGGCAGAGGCAAAGTCCGGGGAAAGTCCGGACTCCCTGTATAAAATTTACGAGGAGCGCTTTGACTTGGAAAAGAAGGCAGTCTTTACCGTGATGATGCACTCCCCGAACGGTCACCTCTTTGATTATGACTTAAAACGATTTGTTGTTCTGAGGGCAGATGGCATAGAATACAAAAACGCAGATTGGAAGGAGTCAAACCAGTCTTCTGAATTTCATAGGCGTGGCATCCTGACATTTTCCATCCCTTCTGAAGCGAAAGGCTTAACCCTGATTTTAAGAGACACATCAGGGAGGATGCCGGATAAAACCCTTGTTTTTCTCCCGGATAAAGAATAACAAAGGTAAAGAATACAAATTGGCGGAAACAAACTCAGATCATCAAAGGAGGAAAGATCATATGAAAAGAGACACAAAAACATCGGGTGTAATCAGGAGGGTCATCATCTTGACAGGCTTCCTGTTCTGGCTTATGCCAGCCATAGCTTCTCTGGCAGCGACGGCTATCGGGGGTGAGAAAAGGCCCGTTCTCTCACCCGCCCTTTTCAAAGGAAAGACCGCCTATACGTATCAGATTGCGAGGGAGATCCCGGCAGTTCTGGATAATATCTATTGTTATTGTCATTGCCAGAAACACTCCGGCCACAATAGCCTCTTGTCCTGCTATACAGATGAACATGGAGCCTTTTGTGATATATGTCAGAACGAGGCCATCAGGGCCTATGAACTCTATAAAGAAGGCAAGGATGTACAAGCCATTAAAAAGATGGTGGACAGGGAGTTTGCAAGATAGCAGGTGCCTTAACTATGTACCGGTTTCTCATCCCACTGTTGATCGGTATTGCCTTTACATGGGCCAGCGCCTTTACGGCTGCCTATTCAAGGCGGTGGGGTGAGCGAGGCGGTCAGATGGCAACCGTGATCCTTCGAAATGTCCTCGGTATTCCCCTATGGTTCCTGGGTCTTGCCCTTGCCTGGCTTACCCCGGCTCCCCTCCTTTTTAGCCCGGGAAGGGATATCCAAACACTGGGTCTGTTGCTGATCAGCGCCGGATTTGTCCCTGTGATCTGGGGGCACATCGTATTGGGCTGGCGCACGCATATGCCTTCCGTGCTTGATACACTGGTGCGGCACAGCCTTTATGCCTATGTACGGCATCCTATCTATACCGGCGGATTTCTGGTCTTTGTTGGACTCGGTTTGTTAAAGCCTACATCGGCTCTGGTATTGGCCTGCATCCTAGGAATAGGCTATCTTATCATCCAGGCCAGGTTGGAAGAGGTAGACCTGGTGCAACGACTGCCGGACTATCGTGAATATATGAAGGAAGTGCCACGCTTTGTACCCCGGTTTAGAAAACGAAGGAGGTAAGTATTATGCGGTCTTTCAAAACGAACAACCATGTGGTGGAAAATGCCGAGCGGCTCGATGTTACCCTGTCGGATGGGAGCAAATGGAAGGCCAAATTGATCGGTGCAGTCCGCAGCAAAGGAAAGGGAAGATTGGGAAGTAGCGGCTTAATATTCCTGTGCATTGGAGCATTGATCTCCTTTTCAGGGATTCTACCTGCCTCTGCTCAGCATGAGGTAAAGACGGTAGATGGGCTTAAGGTCATGCTGGGTGTAATTTCAGTTCAGGAGATCAGAGAGCATCCTGAAAAACATCATGCAATAGAGATGCATGGTGGACCAACGGGGACCCACCACCTACTCATCCACCTTGAGGATGAAAAAACAGGAAAGGAGATTTCCAATGCCTTCGTTACAGTGACTGTCCATGATCCTCACGGAAGAAAGATAACACGTAAGCTGGAGTCAATGGCTATTAATGGCATAACAGACTATGGAAACTACTTTGATCTCTCTGATGTCGGGAAATATCATGCTGATGTGCTGATAAGGCTGGAAAATGGGGAGACGAGAGAGGCATTTTTTATTATCGAAAGAGAACCGGGGCATTAGAATATATCCGGGGGAAAAGGGAAGAGGAGAATATGACGCCAAAAATCACCTTTCTTGGTGCCGCCGAAACCGTTACCGGTTCCCGCTATCTTGTTGAGGCAGACGGCGTGCGCATTCTCGTTGATTGCGGCCAGTTTCAGGGATACAAGAAACTCCGGGAGCGCAACTGGTCGGAGCCACCTTTCAATCCTGCAACTCTCGATGCGGTCATCCTGACGCATGCACACATTGACCATACCGGCTATCTCCCCAGGTTGTGTAGTATAGGCTTCAGAGGGCGGGTGTATTGCACGGGCGGGACCCGCGACCTGCTTGGGGTCCTGCTTCCGGATTCCGGTCATCTGCAGGAGGAGGAAGCTCGCCATGCAAACAAGTGGGGATATACGAGGCACCGTCCGGCGCTACCGCTCTACACACGTGATGACGCCGAACGCTGTCTTTCCCAGATCACTCCGCTAGCGTTTTATGAGAAGTTTAATCCCGCGCCGGATATCCTGGCAAGGTTTACCAGAGCCGGTCATATCCTCGGGTCTGCCTGTCTCACACTGCAAATTGGCGACAGCACTATAACATTCTCGGGCGATGTCGGCAGGCCTGTTGATCCGATCATGAAGCCACCCGATCCACCCCCTGCATCCGATTACATCGTAGTCGAATCAACGTACGGCGACCGCCGGCATTCAGTAGAGGATGTCGCTGAGACACTCGCACGGGTGGTGAACGAGACGGTCCGGAGCAATGGAGTGATTCTCGTACCGGCCTTCGCCGTTGGTCGCGCACAGCATCTGCTGCACCTGGTGGCCCGGCTGCAGGAAAAGGGACATATCCCGGATATTCCGGTCTTTCTCGATAGCCCGATGGCTATTGAGGCAACGGCTATCTTCTGTGACCACAAGGACGATCACAGGCTTTCCGGAACAGAATGTCATGCAATGTGCCATGTGGCAAAATACTCCCTGACGCCCGACGACTCGAAGGCAATTGACCGGCGTTCCGATCCGATGATTGTCATCTCGGCGAGCGGGATGGCAACGGGAGGGCGGATTCTTTATCACCTCCGCCGTTTCCTGCCTGAAGAAAAAAATACCGTCTTCTTTGTGGGTTATCAGGCTGCAGGCACACGCGGACGGTCGCTCGTTGACGGCGCTGACGCAATCAAGATCCATGGACAGTACGTACCCGCAGGGGCACGTGTGGTTCAGGTCCATGGCCTTTCTGCTCACGCGGACTATGCCGAGCTGATCGTCTGGCTGCAGCAGGGCAAGCTCTCCCCGAAGCGTGTCTTTGTAACTCACGGAGAGCCGTCTGCGGCCGATTCCCTCCGGCGCCGCCTGAAGGATACATTCGGGTGGGACATAGTCGTACCCGGGGATGGCTCCACCTGGACGCTGGAGTAAACCGTATGCACTGGACTTTCGAATGGACTAATATGGAAAGAAATATACAGGGATCATGGATAATAATGCTGGTCATAGCTCTCGCCGGTTCATTATTCACGTTCACGCCAAAGATCGTCAGCGCAGACGAGCTTATAGTTGGAAAAGAAATCATACGGCGGATGGACACCCTCATGCGCGGTGATACAATGACAGGCGTCTATGAGATGACGATAAGAGACCCGAACTGGGAAAGGGCCTTAAGGCTCAGCGCATGGGAGAACAGGAAAGAAAAGAAAGCCGGGATGCATTCGTTGTATATGGTGTCAGGGCCAGTGTGATGTTTTAAAAAGATAATCCGGGACTCACAGTCAGAGAAGCGTGAAATTGCACTGGATATTTTTCCCTGCTTTTTCTTCTTGACATTCTACCACTTGTAGAATATAAATAGGGGGGAATTTTTGAAAGGAGAAATGGAATGAAGAAAATTAAATGGATGTTTGTGGCAACTCTCCTCTGTAATTTAGTATTATTGAATTGGGCTAATGACGCATCTGCTATTCCGACCTTTGCGAGGAAACACAACATGCCCTGCAGTTCGTGCCATGCAGCCTTTCCAAAGCTCAATGACTTTGGAAGGCATTTCAGGGAGAACGGCTATCGTATGCCGGGCGACAAGGGGACATATATTTATCAGGAGGCTGTTCCCATCTCTGCTGCTGTCAATATAGGCTGGGAGAGTGAAAACGCTGAAGAAGGTGCAACAAAAGATAGCAGGAACTCTATAGACTTTGAGGAGGCCAGATTATTTGCAGGAGGTACACTGGTCCCGAAAGTCTCCTATTACACAGACCTGAAGCTCTTTGAGAAGACACCCTCTGAGGCTGCGGAACTGCAGGAGGCAGTGTCAGGGGAACATCTTCAGGCATTTGTCATTTTAGACGATCTGCTTCCTGACAGGATACCGGAGGGTTATGTAAACGTTGCTATTGGGGTCAGAGAAATTGATCTTCCTGTCTCGCCAATGCGGAGGCTGACAGAGAGTCAGTATCTTATTTTCAATACAATGCCTATGGCCATGGGCATGAGTTCAGAGGAGTTCATGAACGGTCTCATGTTTATGACCCCGCAGACCGGCATTGAAATCAAAGGAAATCTCCCGCAGGGTTTCCACTATGGAGTCAGCCTGCTCAATGGAAGGGGAAGCATGGCGGATAATAACGACAGGAAGGATATATACGGGAACATCCGTTATACCCGCAATGGAAATACAATAGGAGTACTGGGGTACAATGGCAAGAACGTCCTTGCCGATGTAACCGACCCTGCAAATATTGCAGCCGGTCCCGATGCGGACATTACACGATACGCCGTTAGCATAGATGCAAACATCCATGATAGTTTCAATGTTCTCGGTATGTACATGTGGATGAAGGACAGCTATGATGAGGCCCTGATGTTTAATGCCATGGATAGTTCAAAAGATCGGGAATTCACGGGATATTTCATCGAGGCGGATTATCCTGTGATGCCGCAGCTTACAGCCGCCCTTAGGTGGGACAATGTAACAGATAAAGATAACAGCAAGGATCAGACCCAGGCAACAGTCAATCTGAGCTACTTCTTTGCTGAGAATACGAAGTTCCTCTTTGAATACTCCAAACTGGAGACAGACGCAGATTTCAATCTGTCAGAAGAGGCGACGCAGGAGAAATTTCTGGCAAGGGTCAGTTATGCCTTTTAGTTTGAAGCAGAATGGCAGGTAATAATAAAAGGGAGGGAATTGCCATGAAGAAATTTACAAACATAGTAATGGTGGCTATCCTTGTAGCATTGCTGGTTCCTGCATTCTCTGCAGCAGAGGAAATGAACGGGGATCAGACGATGCCTCTATCCCACTCTATGGATGAAAAGGGGATGGAGGAGATGCACAAGATGATGCCGCGTATGATGCGGAATATGATGGAGATGATGCAGGAGATGATGGGGATGATGAAAGGGACTGTGTCAGAGGAGAAAGATAGGGAGAAGTTAGAGGGGATGATGCAGCATATGGAGAGGATGATGAAGGGATATGACGAAACGTTGAAAGGTGCAGGAAATGAAAAGATGAGTGAGGCAACAAGGTCTGGACCTATCTCAAAAAGTGATGAAGCAGGCGGTGTAACCATTGCCGTCACCTATCTAAACCCCGGGGAAGGCGGTCCTGCCTTTGAGATCAAGCTGGATACGCACAGCGTGGATCTCGAACAGTATAAGCTGGAAAATATGGCATCTCTGCGAGATGATACAGGCAAGGAATATGGCATCCCTGTTATGGAATCCCCTTCCGGTTCAGGCCATCACAGGGCCGGAATTCTCAGATTTAAAGGGGTGGATATCTCCCGGTTAAAGGCTATTGAACTGGTGATAAAAGATGTGGTGGGGGTCAAAGAGAGGGTCTTCAGGTTTGAGATAAAGAAATAAAAGTTGTCATCTTTTGCGTGAACTCCTCAGGAAGATTTATGCTGTCAAATAAAGTATCACTGCAATGCATCGGGGCGGCAAGGACCATAACCGGTTCAAAACATCGGCTCAAGACGCCGGAACTGAATATCCTGGTTGATTGTGGACTCTTCCAGGGTATCAAATTATTCCGGTAAAAAACTAGGAACCCTTCTGGAAGTAACTACTTATAGGTCGGAGAAGATAGGATGGCAAAAGATCCTGTATGCGGGATGGATGTAGAACCCGATAGTGCGGTCGGGAAGAGCACCTATCAGGGTGAGACGATCTACTTCTGTTCCCTTCCGTGCAAGGAGCGCTTTGACGCTGATCCTGATGCATCTATCAGGCCTCACCTCACCCCTCTCCCAAAGGGAGAGGGAGCGAAAAGGATGATGGCCGCCGGCCCCGGCGCCACAGAGACGGCCAAGGACCCGATCTGCGGGATGGTGGTGGACAAGCAGAAGTCTCTGCGAAAGGAGTTAGGGGGGAGGACCTACTACTTCTGCAGCGAGGGGTGCCTGAGGACCTTTGAAGCCCCGGAGGAAGAGCTTAAAAAGATGAAAAAGAGGGTGACGATCGCCCTCTTTGGCGTCCTGGCCCTCGCCATTCTCAGGGCGGCCTTTTTCCTCGGTCTTGCGGCAGGGGCAACGATTGTCACCTGGGCGCCCATACCGCAGCTCCCCTGGTTTACCTGGGGGATGTGGCTCTTCCTCCTGGTCACCCCGGTCCAGTTCATAGGCGGCTGGAGTTTCTATAAGGGTTCCTACAATGCAGTCAAGAACCGGATGATCAATATGGACTTCCTGATCGCCCTCGGGACAAGCGTTGCCTATATCTATTCGGTCATCGTGATCTTTGCCCCGGACATCCTACCTGTGAAGGTTGCGGAAAGGGATGTATACTTCGAGGTTTCAGCGGTCATTATCGCCTTTGTCCTCCTCGGGAAATATATGGAAGAGATCATCAAGAAGAAGTCTTCGGCGGCTGTCAGGAAGCTGATGGACTTAAAACCCCAGACGGCTCATGTCATCAGAAGCGGGGAGGAGATGGAGATCCCGGCGGAGTTTGTTCAGATAGACGATGTGGTCGTTGTCAGGCCCGGCGAGAAGGTCCCTACGGACGGCGTTGTGATCGAGGGCTCATCCGCCGTGGATGAAAAGATGATCACAGGCGAGAGCATCCCTGTGGAAAAGAAGGCGGGGGATGAAGTCATCGGCGCCACGATCAACAAGGTCGGGATGCTCAAGTTCAGGGCCACCCGGGTTGGGGTGGAGACGACCTTGAGTCAAATCATCAAGATGGTGGAAGAGGCCCAGGCATCTTCCGCGCCTATCCAGAGGATCGCCGACCAGGTGACCGGGTATTTTGTTCCTGCCGTGGTAATCACGGCATTCCTTGCTTTTTTTGGCTGGTGGATCACCGGAAATTTTCCCCAGGGGCTCCTTGCCTTTATAGCCGTCCTGATTATCTCCTGCCCGTGCGCCCTCGGCATAGCCACACCAGCCGCATTGATGGTCGGTGTCGGTAAAGGCGCCGAGGCTGGTATTTTGATCAGGGGAGGGGAATATCTGGAGAGGGCGCAAAAGCTCTCCACCGTGGTACTGGATAAGACCGGGACGTTGACGAAGGGGGAGCCCTCGGTTACGGATATTATCGTGGCAGCAGTGAGCAGTGAGCAGGTAGCAGGTGAGAAGTTAGAAGTAAGAAATAAGAAATCAGATGTTGGTGAGGATGAGATTCTTCAACTTGCCGCAATAGCTGAGAAGGGTTCCGAGCATCCACTTGGAGAGGCCATTTTAAAGGCGGCGAAGATGCGGGGGTTGGAGATCCCTGATCCCGAATCCTTCGAGGCTATACCTGGCCACGGGGTAAAGATCGGTTATCAAGGCGAGTCGATCCACATGGGGAATAGAAAACTGATGAAGGAGAGCGGGATCGCTATAGAAGGTCTTGAGGATAGTCTGAGAAACCTTGAAGAGCAGGGGAAGACCGCCATGCTTATTGCATCCGGGAAAAATATCATTGGAATCATCGCGGTAGCGGACACCCTTAAAGAGAGTTCCATTGCGGCCATTAAAGCCCTTAAGAAAGAGGGGGTGGAGGTCATCATGCTCACTGGCGACAATGAGCGGACGGCAAAGGCAATCGCAAAGCAGACAGGGATAGACAATGTTATCGCCAATGTCCTTCCGGGGGAGAAGGCAGGCGTCATAAAGGGTCTACAGGGAACCGGTAAGGTGGTGGCCATGGTCGGCGACGGAATAAACGATGCCCCGGCCCTGGCCCAGGCGGATATCGGGATCGCCATCGGGAGCGGCTCGGATGTGGCCAAGGAGACAGGCGGCATCATCTTGATAAAGGACGATGTCAGGGATGTGGTCGCTGGGATAAGGTTATCCAGGGGGACTATGAGAAAGATAAAGCAGAACCTCTTCTGGGCCTTCATATACAACTCCATCGGGATTCCGATAGCGGCGTTGGGTTTCTTAAACCCGATCATTGCCGCCGCTGCCATGGCGCTAAGTTCTCTTTCAGTTGTCGCCAATTCCGCTACACTAAAGGCGCTCAAGATAGGGGTTGATTAACTTGATGGAACCTGTTCCCCATACGCGCGGTATGTTGCTTGACTGGCTCGCCCCCATCTACGACTGGGGCTGCCCCAAGATCGGGATCGGCCCCACATTTCGGAATACCACCTTACGATATGCCGGCCTAAAAGCCGGGGAGCAGGTCCTCGATGTTGGATGCGGCACAGGGGTATTAACACGTCTCGCAGCCGATGTTGTAGGTCCAACGGGACAGGTTATCGGGATAGACCCGGGACCGAAGATGATCGCTATTGCGAGAAATAATACCGCACAGGAGAGGAGTCGAGCCGAGTTCAGGCTGGACGCTATTGAAAATCTTCCCTTTGAGGACGACCGTTTTGATTGCGTCCTTTCCAGCTTCATGATCCATCACCTGCCGCCAGACCTTAAGTTTAAAGGGCTGGCCGAGGTCTATCGTGTTCTGAAGCCCGGCGGCCGTTTGCTGGTTGTAGATATCAGCCGTCCCTCCAATCCTTTATGGTGGTTTTTCATCTGGCCGCTGCTATTCTTACGCGGTCCATTCACAAAAGACCACTTTACCGGCAGGCTGATTGGCTATTTCCTAGAGGCCGGGTTCTATCCGGTAGAAACAGTGGGGCACTGGGCAGGCATTGTAAGTTTCTGGCTGGCACATAAGCCACAGGAGTGAGCGGTAAAAATCAATCCTGCATTTATCCTGTAAAAAAATCTGTAAAAAAAGTGATTTTTTTGCCTATTTTTTTGCCGATTGACTTGCTAATTGAAATTGAGGAATATTTAAAATCGAGGAAGATAGCCCTTCCCAAAATCGTTTCTTTTGTAGTTCTTATAGCCGTTGTTTTCATGTTCACTGGCCTGTCAACGGCTATCTCTGCAGTACATCCAGAGAAGGTAGAAAAATCATGCTGTGATGAACGCAATAACGATGAGAGTAAAAGTCCTGATCATTGTTCCACGCTCGAAATTTCGAAAAGATACAGCCGTATCAGACCTACCTCCAGTACAAGGGGCCTCTTGGTAAGTGGAACATCAGGGCAGGCCACTATATCCTCCCCTTCGGCCTGCTGGCCGATTACGACACGGAAAGACTTGTCTTGCGGACGCTGGAACCTCTAAGCCTTGGGATAAAGCTTGATACGGGCGTTGAGTTGCTGGGATTTGTCAGGGACATGGATTATGCCGTCTCCGTCAGCCAGGGTGTCGGAAGGGAGAGGCTTTCCGATGTGGACGACAACAAGCTCTTCACGGGGAGGATAGGCTGGCAGGGGGATGATGTAAACATCGGGCTTTCGATATTAAACGGAAGAGTCCTTATGGAGGAAGGTTCTTTTATCCGCAACGAAACAGGGGCGGATAGTCTTTATGAGAGGCTCCTCGGTATTGACCTGACATGGTATCACGGCTCTCTTATCCTGAGAGGGGAGGCTACTATTGGAAAGGACAATGATAAAGGTGTCGGAGGATTTTTGGCAAAGGCGGATTACGCCGTAACTCCTGATCTTGAGATCAACCTGAAATACGCCCTGAATTTGCTGAGGAACTCCCCAAATTCATTGCCGGAATCAAAGAGATATTCCAGCCCTGGGAGATCAAAGAGTATCTTGATACCGTGGAGCGGGTGGGGGCGCCGGGTCATGTGTGTACTGATGAGCAGTATGAAACCCTCCGTTCATCAGGCGCTCTTCCAGATGATCCAGTAGGGGAGGCCGAGGATATAATACTAGTAGAGAGGATAAAGAAGTTGTTGCTCAAAGGATAGTCTGCAATTCAATCAAGGGAATCCATAATCTGATCTAACAACAGTTCCTGTTCCAGTTCTTTCATGCTTTTGCTTCGAGATGCATGTTCATATTCCCGGTAGCCACAGATGACGCACTTCCAGCAATACTCTTGAAAGTCCCAGTAAAGGCCCACGGTATTGCCATCCGCCCCGGCGCCGCAGTGAGGGCAGGTGAGTTGGCGTCCGTTGTTCTTACTTCTCTTACCGTTTTTCTTCACTATTATCTTTTTCATCATATCCTCTCTCAGCGACCATCAGGCCTGCGAACTCCTTCTTTTTGATCAGGCAAGACCCTTCACAGAATGGAATAACCAGGGGATCCTCGCACCCGTAGCCGGTGTAGCCGTGACTATAGGCTGAGTGGACCTTGACCGTAATGATCCCCGCTTCGAGAGGTGGCCTGTTCCTTGTAGCATTCCATGTCTGGAGAAGTTCTTCCGCCTGTTGCAGGGTATAGCCTCTGGACTTTAGATGAATAGCCAACCGGAAGGTGGCCACATCCCGGCAGCCCGCACTTACCCCCTCCAGCATCCGCTGGGCGCATGGGAGCAGGTCGCCCTGATATATCTTTAAGCTGCCATTCCTACCTTTTCCCGGAGATTTCCCTTCCAAAATCTCCATGCCTAATCCCTTCATCCTTAAGATTTCCGAGACATCTTGACCCGAAAGCCTGCGACTGCTTGCAAGGTAAGTCCACTGGTCCGGATAGGGTTTGAGGGATACAGGATTCACAAAGAGAGTCCGTCCTCCCTTGACCGACTCTCCTGATAGCGGAAGCCAGATGAAGTTGCCCAGTCCGTTTTGTGGCAGGTCATCCTGCTTGGGAAAGATCTCTGCTTGTACGCTGGCCTTCTTCAGCACTCCCCGTGCAATG
>JADLDG010000112.1 GCA_020846775.1 Nitrospirota bacterium | reverse complement strand
GGTAAAGGCTCGATGGGCATGGTATTCCAGTCCCACGATCCGAATCTTGATATACAGGTAGCCCTGAAAGTGCTGCGGCATGACCGGGTGGTCAGCGAGGCATTTGTATTGAGGTTCCTGTCTGAGGCAAAGGCCCTGGGCCGGCTTGATCATCCCAACATTGTCAGGGTTTATAACGTTGATAAGTCAGAAGACACCGTCTATATTGCCATGGAATTCATTGAGGGAGAGTCGCTCAATGAAGTTATGAAAAAAAAGAGGTTTAGTCCTGAAGAGATTATAGAGTTTGGAATCACAGTGGCTGAAGCGCTTGATTACGCACATCAGAAAGGTATCGTTCACAGGGATGTCAAACCGAGCAACATCCTTGTGAGGCCAGACGGCAGACTTAAAATCACAGACTTCGGCATTGCCCGGATTGAAGATCCTGAAGGGCATCAGCAAACGCAGGCAGGGGAAATCCTCGGTACACCCGCTTACATGTCCCCTGAGCAGGTTGAGAGCAAACCGGTTGACGGACGTTCCGATCTCTTTTCCCTTGGTATAATCTTGTATGAATTGAGCACTGGTAAAAGGCCTTTTAAAGGAGAAAACCTTGCTTCTGTTTTTAACTCAATCATAAAAGAAAGGCCCTCAGAGATACGGGAGATATCACCGTCCATCCCGGAAGAGTTATCTGCGATTATAATGAAATGCCTGGAGAAATCACCGGACGATCGTTTCAAGACAGGAAGAAAGCTGGCAGGGGCATTAAAAGACTGCATTAAAAAGGAAGAACCTGCGTCAGTCGCTATTCCGGCAGCAGAAAGGAAGGAAAAGAATAAATTCCCTGTCTTATTAATTGTGATAGCCATTGTTGTATTAGGAGGGATTTCTTCTTATTTAATATTCGGGAAGGCAGCGCCTCCGCCTATTGAAAAGAAAATAGTTCCGGCTTATCTTCAAACAGAAAGCTCGCCGCCGGGTGCAAACGTTTTTATTAATGGCATGTTCAAGGGGAAAACCCCTGTCCGGCTTGAGCTTTCACTGGAAGAAAAATATGAGGTCCGCATGACCCTTCCGGATTACCATGACTGGGAGGCACAGGTACAGTTAAAAGACAAAGGCGAGACACCGCTCTTTGTGGAATTAATTCCAATTGAAAATGCAGGGAAATAAGGACCTTTGAAAATAATTGAATAATCTAACAGCTTTTTATGGAGGGTTTACTTATGAATAAAATGATTAAGCGCTGTATCTTTTCAATGATGATTTTTATGAGTATCATGCTTGTCGGCAGTGTTTCTCATGCCCGGATATCTTCCGGCCAGACTGCCCCTGTATTTTCCCTTCACGATATAAATGGAAAGAACTTTGATCTGTCAATGATGAAACAGCAGCAGCTTACTATACTGTATTTTTTTGATATTGAATCAAGACCGAGTCAGGAAGGACTATTGAGCCTTAACAATTTGATAAAACAGTATAAGGGAGCAGACCTTGCAGTGTGGGCAATCACTATATCTGACAAAGAAAAGGTGGCCGGTTTCGCAAAGAGTACCGGTCTTGGTTTCCCGATCCTTCTGGACAATTCATCAGTCAGCAGTCTTTATAATGCCGGAATGATCCTGCCTACTGTTTGTATTATTGGGCCCGGCATTAAAGTAATTGACTATTTCCAGGGCGGCGGGAAGGCAACTGAGACAATGCTTGTAAAGGTAGCTGAAACAGAGCTGCAGAGAAAAAATGTGAGGTTTGCAAAGTCTATCAGCGATGAGGTGATCAGGAAAAATCCTCAGAATGTAAAGGCAAAGGCGATCAAGGGTTATGCTGCTTTGAAGGAAGGTGACATTAAAGAGGCAGAAAAATCATTTAATGAACTTCAAAAAGGGAAAGAGGGAAGAGTCGCTGGTAAAGAAGGGATGGCAGCAGTCTATGCCAGAAAGAATCAGCCTGAAAAGGCTCTTCAATTGGTGAGAGAGGTGGAGAAGGAGGCTCCGGACAGGTCTTATGTGCATGTTATTAAGGGGGACATCCTCTACTCGCAAAATAAAAAGAAAGAGGCAGAGGAAGAATATCAGACTGCGGCAAAGAAAAAGGACGCTGAGCCTTATCAGGAAGGGGTAAAGTACAATCAGCTCGGCAGACTTTATGCCAGTTCAGGGGAATACAAGAAGGCTCAGGAACTTTATGACAAGGCAATTGCTATTGACCCTTACTATATTGAGGGGACAACAAATAAAGGTCTTGCATATGAAAAAGAGGGAAAGTGGGACAAGGCGCTTGAGTCCTATCGCCAGGCGCTCGAAGTTGACAAGAATGATACCTTTGCATTGGTGCTCGCGAAAAAGGCCCAGGAGATGTTAGATTTTCAGAAAGATGCTGATCGCAGGAAAAGAACTGATGCGCTGGTAAAGGATCTGGCAGAAAGATATCGCTCGCAGAAAAGTATCTTTCCTAAGAGTGAAGACACATGGACATCACGGCCTATGGTGCTTTCTTTTGTTGATTTTCAGGACAAGGGTGGACTATCTGAGAGGGACGGATTATCTGCTGTTTTAATGGCTGAGCTTGCTGATCACCTGAATAGCTCTGGAAGGGTAAAGGTAGTAGAGCGTATTCTCATTGATAGACTTCTTGAAGAATTAAATCTTGGATCTTCTGATCTCGCAGATCCTGAGACTGCCCTTAAACTTGGCAAAATACTGGCGGCCAGATTGATCGGAACGGGCGCTATTTTTTATTTGCCCGATTCAACGATGTTAAGCATGAGGCTTATAGATACCGAAACATCGGCTATTGCGCAGGTGACTACCAAAAAGTTTGAAGAACCTGTATCAGTTGAAAAAGAACTATTTCAGCTCAACAGGGAAATACTTAAAACCATCATATTAAAGTACCCTCTGCGCGGTTACATAGTAAAAGACTCAGGAGATCAATTTATTGTAAATCTTGGTTCAAATCAGGGTGTGGTGCCTGGTATAAGGTTTGAAGTTATAGAAGATCAGGAACCGGTGAAATATAAGGGGAAGACCCTCAAGGCATCGCCTAAATCAGTGGCTGTAATCGAGGTCGTCAGCGTGGAACCGGACATGTGTTTTGTACGTGTAATATCACAGGAAAGGAATCTGAAGGCTGATGACAAGGTTCAGGAAAGGATAATAGAAACCGCAATGGCGAAGTAATCAGAGGTATATAGATGAAAATTCCATTCAAAATATTATGTCCCCCCTTTTCTAAAGGGGGGTTATATTGCCTGTTTCTAATTATCCCGCTGTTGTTCATTTCCTGTGCATCTACTGTAAGAGAATCCAGGGAAGTTACAGTAGCTGTGTGGGACCTGGAGGATTTGAGCCCTTCCACATCAATTCGGCCCGTTCTCGGGGAACTGCTCTCTGGCCGTATTATTGAGACGCTGTCTAACAGGGAATATACCGTCATCGAGAGAGAGCGCCTGCTTATTGCACTTAAGGAATTAAACCTTGGAACGACCTCGCTCGTTGATGAGGCAACCCGATTAAAGCTGGGTAAGTTGATGGGGGCCAGATATATGGTTTTCGGCGGTTATCTTATTATCGGAGGCCAGATGCGTCTTGACCTTCGTATGGTTGAGGTGGAGACAGGGAAGGTGGTGAGGGCCGTTCAAAAAACTACAGCGGCTGGAGATCTGTCAGGCTGGATTGATGCTGCCCAGAAGGCTGCTGAGGGGTTGTGATGATCCTGCGATGGTGGACAGCTATTTAATATTATGTTAATTTAGATCAATTAAAACAGGAGGCAGGATCATGAAGAAACTTGTTGTATTTGTTGTTATTATTATATCAGGGCTTTTTTTGGCAGGAACAGGTTTTGCCCAGTCTGGCAGCCAGGTCTTCTATAAATATGGGACAGCAAATTTGAAGGATGACAGAGGCGGACAGGCATTCACAGATACCTACGGACTTATGGGGAAAAATGATGGAGACAGCGGTGCAGTCATTGGTGCCGGACTGGATATACCGCTGGCAAAGCTGTTTGGCAACACCCTGCTCGGTGAGTTCATGGTGGAGTATGCCAGATTCTCTGATAAAAATGTCCTTCAGACCTCAAGTGTCCTTAAAGAAGAGGCATTGGAGGATGACGGACCAGGCGGAACAGTTGGCTATAAGACCTCCACTGTCAACGTCTCGGAACTGAATGTAGTGTTTGCCCCTAAGTATCGCTTTGAGTTCGGAAAGCTCAGGCCATGGATCATCCCTGCAGGTCTCGCCTTCATGGTGAATTCTCCGGCATCCAATGACACTTCATATCTTGATACAGG